>JBGSJN010000090.1:0-11842 GCA_041741995.1 Bacillota bacterium | reverse complement strand
AAATGGTAATGCCTGGAGACAATGTAAAATTGTCTGTAGAACTAATCACTCCAATCGCAATTGAAGAAGGTCTAAGATTTGCAATAAGAGAAGGCGGAAGAACAGTAGGCGCCGGAGTTGTTAGTAAAGTATTTGAATAGTTTAGTAAAAAGCTGGTGAAAACCAGCTTTTTTTATTGACATTAATAAAAATTAATCGTAGAATTAGAAATAGGATTAAATGCAACAATGAAGACAAGATTTGTTTACTGGTATGTAAAGCGAGTGGAAAGACGGTGTGAGTTCCATACAAGAAGGTATTCAAGTTATCACTTCTAGCAGTCTGACTGAAAAAAAAGTAAGTTAGAACGTGGGTGCACGTTACAGCACTAGACATTGATAGATGTCGACAAAGATATAAAACAGGGTGGTACCGCGATATCTCGCCCCTGGCTTAAGAAGCTAGGTGTGAGATTTTTTATTTTAGGAGGAATGTAAAATGAGTCTAACAATTTATCTTAACGGAGAATATGTAAAAGAAGAAGCGGCGAAAGTATCAGTGTTTGATCACGGCTTACTTTATGGAGATGGTATTTTTGAAGGTATTAGAGCCTATCATAACCGAGTCTTCAAGTTAGACCAACATATAGATAGACTATATGAGAACGCACATTCGATTATGTTGAACCTTTGGTTAACAAAGGAAGAAATGAAAGAAGTAGTTCTAGAAACACTAAGAAAAAATGGCTTAAGAGATGCATATATAAGACTGGTTGTCACAAGAGGCTATGGAGATTTAGGATTAGACCCAGCAAAATGTCCTAAGGCAACAATCTTTTGTATCGCAGCTAAAATACAACTGTATCCACAAGAACTATATGATACAGGTTTAGTGGTCAATACAGTTGCTACAAGAAGGAATAGTAATGAAGCTACAAACCCAAGATTTAAGTCGCTTAACTACTTGAATAATATTATGGCTAAGATGGAATCTAAATTAACAGGAACAATAGAAGCTATTATGCTAAATAACGAAGGTCATGTTGCTGAGGCAACTGGAGACAATATTTTCATAATAAAAAATGGAGTCTTGATAACACCTCCAACATATGCTGGTGTTTTAGAAGGCGTCACTAGAAATGCTGTTATGGAGATTGCCCGTCAAAGAGGTATGGAAGTCAAGGAAACCTTGTTTAGCAGACATGATGTCTATTCCGCTGATGAATGTTTCCTAACAGGAACAGCGGCAGAAGTTATATCTGTTATAAAAGTAGATGGTAGAGTAGTAGGTAGTGGAAAACCAGGAAAAATAACTAAGGAACTAAATACTGAATTTAGAGAGTTAACCAAGCATGATGGGCCTTTAATTTTTAAAGACTAAGAAAGTGGTGGAAATATGTTAAGCGATAAAATGAAATCTGGAGTTAGTAAAGCTCCTCATAGATCATTGTTTAAGGCTTCAGGCCTTACAAATGAAGAATTAAAAAGACCAATAATCGGTGTTATAAACTCACAAAACGATATAGTACCAGGTCACATAAATCTTGATCAAATAGCTGATGCTGTATCTAAAGGAGTGCTTATGGCAGGAGGAGTTCCTTTGGAATTCCCAACTATAGCAGTCTGTGATGGTATAGCCATGAATCATACAGGTATGAAATATTCACTTATCAGTAGAGAACTGATTGGAGATACTATTGAAGTTATGGCTAATGCTCATCCTTTTGATGGCTTGGTGTTTATACCAAACTGCGACAAGGTTGTCCCAGGAATGCTAATGGCAGCAGCTAAGCTTAACATTCCATCAATTTTTATAAGCGGTGGACCAATGTTATCAGGAAAGTACAAAGGTAAAAGACTTAGTCTTAGTGATATGTTTGAAGCCGTTGGCGCAGTAGAAGCCGGCAAAATGTCTGAAAAGGAACTATCTTGTATGGAAAACAAAGCTTGTCCAACTTGTGGTTCATGTTCAGGAATGTTTACAGCTAATTCCATGAATATCCTAACTGAAGTAGTAGGTATGGGATTACCAGGAAATGGTACAGTACCTGCTGTATATTCTGAGAGGATTAGGTTGGCGAAGACTGCAGGTATGAAAATTATGGAACTTGTTGAAAAAGATATTAAACCAAGTGACATAATGACGGAAGATTCAATATATAACTGTATGGTTGCAGATATGGCTCTAGGCTGTTCCACAAATACAGCCCTACACTTACCTGCAATAGCCCATGCGGCAGGTCATGATATAGGTTTTAAGGAGCTTAACGAGGTTTCTAAGATAACACCTCAGATATGTAAGCTTGCTCCTGCTAGTCATATCTTCATAGAAGATCTTTATGAAGCAGGAGGAATTAGTGCAGTCATGAAATCCTTGGACAAAATGGGTCTTATTAAAAGAGATTGTTTAAATGTTTCAGGTTTGACTATGGGTCAAATCTGCGATGCTGCTGAAATAGAAGATGAAGAGATAATAAGAAGCAAGGAAACAGCCTTTAGTCCTGATGGTGGACTTTCAATCCTATGGGGTTCTCTTGCACCAGATGGTTCAGTAGTTAAAAAAGGTGCTGTAGATCCTAAGATGATGGTACATACTGGTCCTGCCAGGGTCTTTGAATCAGAAGAAGAGGCAATAAAGGTTATTTATGCTAGAAAAATTAATGCCGGAGATGTAATTGTCATCAGATATGAAGGTCCTAAAGGTGGACCTGGCATGAGAGAGATGCTATCACCTACATCAGCTATTATGGGTATGGGACTTGGAGACAAGGTTGCACTAATTACAGATGGTAGATTTTCAGGGGCTACTCGTGGAGCAGCTGTTGGACATATATCACCAGAAGCAGCTGAAGGTGGACCAATATCACTTGTTAAAGATGGTGATATGATTTCTATCAATATTCCTGAACATAGAATAGATCTTTTAGTTGATGAAGCTATATTAGAGGAAAGAAAGAAAGATGTAGTCGTACCTGACAGGAAACTAAAGCCGGGCTATCTGAAAAGATATGCTTCACTAGTTACTTCAGCGAATACAGGAGCGGTGTTTAGAGATGAATAATGAGAATAATATTAAATATAACGGGGCTGATATTATATTAAAATGCTTGGAAGAAGAGAATGTAGATGTTATCTTTGGTTATCCAGGAGGATCTGTCTTGCCTCTATATGATGCCTTGTATAAAAATAATAATATTAGACATATATTAACAAGACATGAACAAGGTGCAGGCCATGCAGCTGATGGTTATGCCAGAGCAACAGGCAGAACTGGAGTGGCTTTTGCAACAAGTGGACCTGGTGCTACTAATTTAGTAACTGCTATTGCGACTGCTCAAATGGATTCTATACCTGTTGTCTTTATTACAGGTCAAGTGGCAAGACGTTACTTAGGCAAGCAATCATTTCAAGAATCCAATATTGTAGATATAGTTAAACCTATAACTAAGTATTCTTATCAAATTAAAAATGTGGAAGAATTAGCTATAGAAATTAAGAAGGCTTTTAGAATTGCCAATACTGGTAGAAAAGGTCCTGTTCTAATTGACGTGCCAAAGGATATCACTGTAGATAAGACCTATTTTGAATATCCGATTGAGGTCAATTTCAAACCTGAAAGATGGGGCGAAAATGAACATACCTATAGTATGGTAGCTAAGATGTTAAGTGATAGTAAGAAACCTTTGATTTTCGTAGGTGGTGGAGCAAGAGATGCAAGTGATGAAGTGAAAAAACTTGCTGAAAAATTAAAAGCACCTGTAATCTATAGTTTGATGGGCAAAGGTGTTTTATCAGATAAGCATCCCCTTAATATTGGGATGATCGGTATGCATGGAACAGGTGCAGCCAATTATGCGGTGCATGAGTGTGATTTGATGTTTGCTATAGGTGCAAGGTTTGATGACAGAGCTACTGGTGATGAGTTGAATTTTGCCAAGAATGCTAAGATTATTCACCTAGATATTGATAAAAAGGAATTTAACAAGATAATCAGAGGTGACATTCATCTTCATGATGATAGTGCAATTGGTTTGTTCAAGTTATTAAAGGTAATGGAAAGTGAAGTGTTTTCACATCAGACAGCCTGGTTAAGACAAATTGAAGCTTGGCAGGAAAACCATCCTTTGATATATGATAAAAGTGGAAAGATTAAACCACAGGAAGTAATTGAAGCAATAAATACTGCAAGTGAAGGTAGAGCTTTTTTAACAACAGATGTTGGCCAGCATCAAATGTGGGCAGCTCAATATTATGAAGCTTCTTCTGGTAGACATTTTATGACTTCTGGTGGACTAGGAACAATGGGCTTTGGCCTACCATCAGCGGTGGGTGCACAAATGGGCTTGGAGGATGAATTAGTTGTTTCCATTTCCGGCGACGGCGGAATCCAAATGAATAGTCAGGAAATGATGACAGTAAGAGCCAATAATCTACCAATCAAGATTGTACTATTAAACAATAGTAGTCTAGGAATGGTAAGACAGTGGCAGAAGTTGTTCTTTGAAGAAAGGTATTCTCATACCTTGTTCAAGGAAGATGATCAACCTAATTTTGTAATGTTAGCACAAGCTTATGGTATTAAAGCAAGAAGAATCAGCGACAGAGCTAATTTAGTAGAAGAGATGACTGAGGCATTTAATGAACCAGGACCTCAGTTTATTGAAGTTGTAGTGGATAATGAGGAAAATGTTTTTCCTATGGTTCCTGCAGGTGCTTCAAATGATAGAATGATTTTTGAATAGGAGGTAATATCATGAAATATACATTATCTGTTTTAGTAGAAAACAGACCTGGTGTTCTTACAAGAATAGCCGGACTTTTTGCCAGACGTGGCTATAATATAGATAGTCTGACAGTTGGTAGAAGTGAAGACGAGCATTATTCGAGGATGACTATTGTTGTTGACGGGGACCAGGATATTGTGGAACAAGTAGCAAAACAACTGCATAAGTTGATTGATGTTATTAAAGTAAATGATATTACTGATATTCCACATGTTGAAAGGGAATTAGTATTTGTCCATGTTAAAGGTGATAGTAATAATCGTGGAGAAATTATGGATTTATTGGAAATATTTAGAGGTAGAGTTGTAGATTTAAGCAAGAATAGCATGATAGTTGAAACTACAGGTGACTGTGGTAAAATTGATGCATTTATTGCTGCTCTGGCTCCTTATGGAATAAAAGAAGTTGTAAGAACAGGCAAAATGGGATTAATTAGAGGAGAAAGGAGGAAGAACTAGATGAAAATGACAGGTGCGGAAGCGTTATTAAAGATTCTGGAAGGCTATGGTATAAAACATATTTTTGGTTATCCAGGTGGAGCAGTTCTTCCACTTTATGACGCTATATTAAAAAACCCGAAAATACAACACGTATTAGTAAGAAACGAACAAGCTGGAGCTCATGCTGCAGCTGCTTATGGAAAATACAAGGGTGTTGCTGGTGTATGTATTGGTACAAGTGGCCCTGGTGCTACTAATTTGGTTACAGGTATAGCTAATGCCTATATGGATTCAATTCCCTTGTTGGCAATTAGTGGACAGGTAGATTCTAGTTTTATTGGTAAGGATGCTTTTCAAGAGGCTGATATTACAGGCATAACTATGCCTATAGTAAAACAGAACTATTTAGTAAAGGATCCTAAGAAATTAATAAATGTAATCTATGAAGCATGGCATATTGCCAATACTGGAAGAAAAGGTCCGGTTCTTATTGATATTCCTAGAAATGTCTTTGAAGCAACAGTTGATTTTGAACCAAGAAATGAAGAAATTAAAATTAAGGGCTATAAGCCAACATATGAGGGTCATCAATCCCAAATCAAGAAAGCTATCAAATTGATTAATTCTAGTATAAAACCACTGTTACTGGTTGGTGGAGGGGTTAATTTCTCCAAGGCTGAAAAGGAAGTTGGACAGATTGTTGATAAGTTTAATATTCCTATGGCAACTACCTTGATGGGTATTGGAACCTATGATGAGACTAAGGATATGGCTCTTGGTATGATTGGTATGCATGGTATGCCTTATGCCAACTATGCAGTTCATCATTGTGATTTGTTAATTGCAGTTGGTACAAGGTTTGGTGATAGAGCTACTGGTTTATTAAGTAAGTTTGCCAAGACAGCCAAGATTATTCATATAGATATTGATCCGGCGGAAATCGGTAAGAATGTAAATGCTGATGTGCCTATAGTAGGAGATGCTAAGAAGATATTAAATGATATTCTAGAAGGACTTGAAGTTGTTGAACGTGTTGAATGGTTAGATAAAATCAAGGAATTAAAATCAAGGAATAAAATGACTTTACATAAAACTGCTCTCAATCCTCAACTTATAATTAAGAAACTAGGGGAGATTGCCAGAGATGATATTTTAGTGTCTACTGATGTTGGACAGCATCAAATGTTTACTGCTCAGTATTTTAAGTTTAGTCAGGCTAATTCCCTATATACATCAGGTGGACTTGGAACTATGGGCTTTGGTCTTCCTGCTGCTGAGGGTGTTGCCCTTGCAGCTGGTGGTAAGAAGCAAGTTTTTTGTATTACCGGTGATGGTAGTTTTCAGATGAATATGGCAGAGATGGCTACTATAGTTGAGCATAATTTGCCAGTTAAGATTTTGTTGTTGAACAATTCAAGTTTATGTCTAGTTAAACAGTTACAACATTTTCAGTGTGACAGACGTTATAGCGAGGTTAGTTTTACTGGGAATCCAGATTTTAGCGCTTTAGCTGCCAGTTATCCTAATATGACAACTTACAAAATTGAGAATGAAGAAGACATTGAAAAGGTTTTAAGGGAGTCTATGAGTCATAACGGGCCGAGTTTAATTGAATGTATAACTAGTGATGAAAATATAGTATATCCTATCGTTCCAGCTAAAAAAGGCTTGGAAGAAATGATAGGCGTAGAAAAATGGTAGGAGGATATTAATGAAAGAATTTAAGATTGCAGTACTTCCAGGTGATGGAATTGGACCAGAAATTGTACCTGAGGCTATTAAAGTATTAAACAAGGTTGGTCAGTTATTTGGCTTGTCATTTGATTATGAGGAGGCTTTGGTTGGAGGAGCTGCTATAGATGCAGTTGGTGAACCATTACCTGAAGCTACCCTTGAATTATGTAAGAGGAGTGATGCTATACTTCTTGGAGCAGTTGGTGGTCCTAAGTGGGATAATCTTCCCGTTGAAAAAAGACCTGAAGCTGGAGCACTTCTACCACTAAGAAAGGCTCTTGGCCTTTATGCTAATGTTAGGCCTTCTGTTGTTTATGAAGAGTTAGCTAATGCATCTACTTTAAAAAAAGAGGTTGTTGCTGGAACTGATTTACTTACTATCAGGGAATTAACTGGTGGTATATATTTTGGAGCCAAGTACAGAGGTGAAGATGAAAATGGCAAGTTTGCTGTTGATGAAAATAAATATTATGTAAGCGAGATAGAAAGAATTTGTCGCTTGGCGTTTGAAATAGCCAGAACAAGAAGAAAGAAAGTAACAAGTGTTGATAAGGCTAATGTATTAGAGACATCAAGATTGTGGAGAGAGACTGTTATAGCTCTTCATGAAAAAGAGTTTAGTGATGTGAGACTTGAGCATTTGTATGTTGATAATGCTGCTATGCAGTTGATTTTAAGGCCTACTTCTTTTGATGTTATGGTAACTGAGAATATGTTTGGTGATATTTTAACAGATCAGGCTTCTGTTTTGACTGGTTCTATTGGGATGTTAGGCTCAGCAAGTATTGGAGGCAAGGTTGCTCTTTATGAGCCTGCTCATGGTTCAGCTCCTGATATTGCTGGTCTTGGTAAGGCTAATCCTTTAGCTACAATTTTATCTGGGGCTATGATGTTGAAGTATTCATTTAAGGAAATTGAAGCTGCTGATAAGATTGAACATGCGGTTAAGAAAGTTTTGGCTGCTGGATATAGGACTCCTGATATTATGGAAAAGGGTAAGATATTGGTTACTACCAAACAAATGGGTGATCTTGTTTTAGCAGCTCTTTAGGAGGAATTATGGAGAAAATTGTTGTTTATGATACTACATTAAGGGATGGTACTCAAGGTGAGGGTATTAGCTTGTCTGTTCAAGATAAGATAAATATTGCCAGGAAGCTTGATTCTCTTGGTGTGGATTTTATTGAGGGTGGTTGGCCTGGATCTAATCCTAAGGATATGGATTTCTTTAAAGAGGTTCAAGGTGTTAGTTTCAATAAGGCTAAGATTACGGCTTTTGGTAGTACAAGAAGAGCTGGTATTGAAGCAAAAGATGATGTTAATTTAAATGCTTTTATTGCTTCTGGTGTTAGTTATGTTACTATATTTGGTAAGTCCTGGGATTTTCATGTTAAGTCTGCCTTAAAGGTTAGTCTTGAGGAGAATCTTGATATGATCAGCAGCAGTATAGAGTATTTGAAGTCTAACGGCATCAAGGTATTCTATGATGCGGAGCATTTTTTTGATGGATTCAAGAATAACAGGGAATATGCACTAGAGTCAGTTAAGACAGCGGCTTTAGCTGGTGCTGAGGCGATAGTTCTTTGTGATACTAATGGTGGCACTTTACCTGATGAGATTGTTGAGGGTGTAAATGCTGTTATAGAACATACTGGTATTGATGTGGGTATACATGCTCATAATGATAGTGATTTGGCTGTAGCTAATTCTTTGTTGGCTGTTAAGGCTGGTGCTCGTCATGTGCAGGGTACTATGAATGGTCTTGGTGAGCGATGTGGTAATGCCAATTTGTGTTCTATTGTTCCTAATCTTCAATTGAAGATGGGTTATGATTGTTTAGGTGAAGTTGGATTGCAGCATTTGACAGAGGCTGCCAGGTTTGTAAGTGAGACTGCTAATTTGGCTCTTTCTAATAATCAGCCTTTTGTAGGTCATAGTGCTTTTGCTCATAAGGCTGGTATTCATGTAAATGCTGTGTTGAAGGATCCTAAGACTTATGAACATATTGATCCTGCTACAGTGGGGAATGTTAGAAGAGTGCTTGTTTCTGAATTAAGTGGTGCTAGTAATTTGCAGTATAAGATTAAGGAACTTGGTCTTGATTTTCCTGATGATAAGTCTGCTCAGCAGGTGTTTATTAAGAAAATCAAGGAGCTTGAGTATCAGGGTTATCAGTTTGAGGGTGCCGAGGGTTCGTTTGAGTTATTGTTGAAGAAGGAGTCCGGGGTATTTGAGTCTGGTTTTAAACTGGAATCTTTTCATGTTACTGCCAACAAGCGTGGTGGGCAACCTGTTTCTTCTGAGGCTACTATTAAGATTTCTGTGGGAGATGATAGTTATCACACTGCAGCTGATGGCAATGGTCCTGTTGATGCCTTGGATAATGCTATCAGGAAGGCTTTGGAGACTTTTTATCCTAAGCTGAAGGAAATGCATTTGGTGGACTATAAGGTTAGGGTTCTTGATGGTAAGGATGCTACTAGTGCTAAGGTTAGGGTTCTGATTGAGTCTACTGATGGTGATTCTTCTTGGACTACTATCGGGGTTTCTACGGACATCATTGAGGCTAGCTGGTATGCACTAACTGATAGTATCAGCTATAAGCTGATGAAGGATGGCGCTTCAGTAAAATAGTTGGTACAGATAAAGCAATATTTAAAGAAAACACTTTGGTGTTTTCTTTTTTTTGTTTAGGGTATATTATATTAATAGGTGAAACGAGGTGTTATTGTGTTTAAAGTTTCTAATGTGGAGTTGAAAAATAGCCAAGATAAGTTGTTGCATTATGTTAGTAATGAAAACTTAATGAAATATTTGATGGATAATAATGAGATTACGTTGTTGGTTAATTTGTATAGGACTGAGATGATGATTTTGTCTGTTCCTGTTTTTAAGGAAGGGTCTTTTGTTTTTAGAAGATTGTTACTGGTGACAGAAGAGGATTCTGGTAGTATCTTTTTAATATACAATGATGATCTTTTAATTATTGATTCTTTTGAGAAGTTTATTTTTAGTAAGCGTAAGGTTAAGAATATAAAGGAAACAGTTTATTTCATTGTTGTTAATGCTTATCTTGATTTTGTTAACTTCTTGAAGTTTAGGTTTGAGGAGATTGAGAGTCAGGTGGTTAATGAGAAATTTGTTGCTCGTAATATTATAAATTTGATGTTGTATGATACTATTTTACAGAAATCATCTCCTAACTTGGAGGGTATTGGCATGTTGGTGGAAGAGACAAGTCGCAAACTTGGTGGTACTGATGTTGATTTGGCTAATAGTTTGATTTCCTTGAAGGTTGAGATTGTACAGATTAGGGGGTTAGTTACAGGCTTGTCTGAGTTAAGTGATAATATTTCTCATTCTATTGATTCTATTAATAATTATAGGTTGAACAGGGTGATGCGTACTTTGACTATCTTGACTGTTTGTCTTGCTATTCCGACTATGTTTGCCGGACTTTATGGTATGAATGTCCCCCTTCCTTATCAGGAGTATGAGTGGATTATGTTTGGTGTTTTTGGTTTTTCATTAGCTGTTATTTTGGGAATTTTATATATATTCAGAAGAAGAAAATATTTTTAGTTGGTTAAAATGTCGGGAATACGTTATTTTAATGTACTGACATAAGGTTTGTAACGGCTACAAATATCATTTGTATTTCTTATGTTTTCATGCTATAATTTTATGTATGGGGATGTAATGGTTTCGACGGGGGATTGGATGTTGGAGCTGCCAGTCAGGGTGGATTCGCCTGTAAACGGGTCAACAAAATTTAAACGCAAACAATAAAAGTTTAGCTTTAGCTGCCTAGTGCAGCCACCGGTGTATCTTATCCTCGCGGGGGTATGTTTGGTGTTAATTTAGTGAGGGTGCTTTAGAGGTAAGAATCAAACCTTTCTAGTTACTATATGAGTTCTCGCTTGTTGGTGGTTTGTTCATTGACCTTCCGATGAGTTAAATTTAATAATGGACTATGCTGGTAGACGCTGCTATGGAAAGTTTTTCGGACAGGGGTTCGACTCCCCTCATCTCCACCAAAAGAGTATTAGACCTGTATTGCAAGTATGCATTACAGGTTTTTTATTTTAAGAATAAATACAAATAATTTTAATTATTATTTTTATGTGGTACAATTATTATCAAAAAGCAATAAAGGAGTATTTATGTTTTTAGAAAAAATTAGTTCATTACCTAAAAAGTTCATCAAGAAACTTGATGATATAGATAATCTTAACATTTATCTTGTGCAAGACTATAATGTGAAATTACTTAATAGTATTGTGGATTTTAGTGTTAATATTTTTGGTGACGCCAGTCTTGATGAATGGGGTATAGTTCCTCAAATTAGAAGAGGCAATGTCTTTTTATTAAAGGAAGATATGCAAAACAAGGTTATGGGAATGGCAACTCTTTTAAGAGATTGGGAGGATGCTGATAAAGCTTATCTGTTTGATTTTGCTGTTTCTGAAGATTATCAAGGACTAGGAGTTGGTTTCCAATTTCTAAAAGGTATTATAGAAAACCTTATAGAACAAAAATTCTTAAGAATGAATTTGACCGTAGATGTTAATAATGAAGGTGCTATTCATCTTTATCAGGATAAACTGGGCTTTAAAACCATTTCAAGAGAAGATGACGAGTATGGAGAAGGTCATCATAGATATGTAATGGAACTTGATTTTGAAGATTTTAAAGAGCTGTTTGGAGTTTAAATGATAATTATAATTATAATTATCATTATCAATAATTTAATGAACTAAAAGGGCTACCCTATAGGTGAACTAGTAAAATAAAAGTAGAGATGAAAAAGAACCATTCATCTCTACTTTTTTGTTACAATAAAATTGATGAAAGGGAGTGATTCAATGGGAAGACCAAAAGGTGGCAAAAACAGAATCTGGACGAA
>JBGSJN010000089.1:0-7670 GCA_041741995.1 Bacillota bacterium | reverse complement strand
CGTTATAACTCTTAGTCGCACCATCAATAAATATGAAATCATAATCATCATTCAAATCAGGTATGATTGATTCACCATTACCATGATAGAAAGTTACATATTTACTTAAGTTCATAATTTTTATATTATTTTTTGCTTCAGAAATGAGTCTATCTGCCTTTTCTATAGTTTCTACATGACCATTAGTCTTTTTTGCTGCTAGTGCTAACCATGATGTAGAGTAACCTATACTTGTTCCTACTTCTAATATTTTTTTACTATTTGTTGAAATAGCCAGTAAATGCAGAAAACCACCTATTTCTTTACCTATAGATGGACATATGTCACCTCTTATATCTTCAGATTGTTTAATGAAGCCCATTACTTCTAAAGGCTCATCAATTATCTTATCTATATAATTCAATTTATGATTATATTCTGTCACTTAGTAAATCCCTTCCCTGATAAACATATTCTATACCTGAAATCAAGGTGGCAATCACTGCAATCCAATATACTATAAGTCCAATTATTTCGAATACTAAAAAGGCTGGAGCAAAAAGCAATAAAACTAAACTAACCATTTGTGTGACTGTTTTTAGTTTTCCTAAATAGCTAGCAGAAATAACAACACCTTTTTCAATGGCAATTAATCTAAATCCATTAATTAAAGTCTCTCTTCCTATAATTAAAATTACTGACCAACTTGGTATAACACCAGATTCAGCCAATAATATTAAAGCAGCAAAAACCAATATCTTATCCGCTACAGGATCAAGGAAAGCACCTAAATTGGTTGTTTCATTAAATTTCCTTGCTAAGTAACCGTCAATAAAATCTGTGAATGAAGCTATTATAAATACAATGCCGCTCCAAATATAACCACTTTCACCGATAAAAAATAATGCTACAAATATTGGAATTAAAAATAATCTAAATATTGTTATTTTATTTGGTAAGTTCATTTAATCCTCCTTGTTTAATAAAAAAGGTAATCATTAATTACCTTAATTTTATCTGGCTATTAACGCTTGAATGATAATATACAATAAAACTAGAATAGCTATACTTAAAAGAATCAATATCATAACACTGGCACCGCTTCTAGTTTCATGATTCATTCCAAATCCCTTATTCTGGGCAACTCTATTTTTAGTCTTATTAATATTTCTTTCAGTTTCTATTTTTCTAAGTTTTTGAGTGTTGAATCTTTCTTCTTCTCTAATTAATTCTTCGAATTCAAGCATAACTTTTGATGTCGGAAAAGTATTGTTAGAATTATCTTTTATACTCAACTTTTCATTATTAGAATTTTCAATTTCACTTAATATGGAAAGAGCTTTTAATTCATCTTTACTAGATTCGATGTATTCGTCAATCACTGAAATAGATCCATCATATGATTCTTGATCGTCTAAAGACAGTTCTTTAATTTTAGAGAAAGTTTCTTCAAATGCCCCTGGCTTAATATATGTGTCGTCATCTTCTAAAATTTTACTGCTTTTTCTTGAGGAATCATATTCACCTTCATGACTTTTTTCATAAACAGCTTTATTAATACTAGAAAAATCCTTTTTTGTTTTTAGTTTAACACTATTATCTTTTAATCTATCATAGGCTAGTATTAACTCTGATGATGGTAAATCATATAAATCTGCAAGATTGTTTATAAACCCTATTGAATAAACTCTTGCTGGTAGTTGATCAAAATCTTCTTCTTCTAGTGCTGATAAATAATGTTCCTTAATTTTAGTTATACTTGATACTTCTTCAATTGTTAAAAACTTTCTATTTCTTGAAGTTTTTAAGGTTTTCCCCAAATCATACAAAGATTTCACCTCCTATTTTAAATCCGTTGCTATTTTTTTTGCACATTCAAAAACATTATCTGCATTATAACTTCCTATATAGGTTTTTTTTATTTTCCTGTTTTTTTCATATAGAATATCATAATAATTTGTAAGTAGATATTCTACAACCTCATTTAAGCACCCTAAATTAAACTTATTAATAAGTTCACTAATTCTTTCATTACCAAGTTGTACTTTTAATACTTCTAGACTTCTTATGAGTTCATCTCTATTTTTTGTTAAATAACCACCGTATTCATCAATTATACGTTTGATTCTTATTTCAAGAGAACATTCAATTAAATAAGAGTCCCCAAAAGTCATTCTATCATAAAATTGTTCTGGAATATATAACCTGCCAATTTTTTTACTTTCACCTTCAACTATAATGTAATCTTCATCCACTTCAGATAAAGCATTATACAACATAGTATCAAATCTCTTTTGACCTGGTTGTTTTCCTAATCCAATATGACCAAATACAGATCCTCTATTGTTAGCCAAACCTTCTAAATCAATAACCGGTAAATTTCTTTTCTTTAATTCTAGTAAAACCTCAGTTTTACCAGTACCAGTTAAACCATAAAACACTTTGATTTTTTTCTTAAATAATGTATTGAAGTAATTCAATATATAACCACGGTATGCTTTATAACCACCTGTTAATCTAAATACATAAGTATTTTCCATAGCCAGAAATGTTGCAATTACACCGCTTCTATCTCCACCTCTAGCACAATATATCAAAGGTATTTTTTTGCTGCTTTCTATTATACTATAAATTTCATTAATTTTTACCAACATATTAGGCATTGTTATATTTCTAGCTAACGATTTAGCAGCTTTAACTCCTTTTTCTTTATATGTTGTTCCTACAATTATTCTTTCTTCATCATCTAAAATTGGTATATTAATAGCACCGAGAATATGATCCTCTTCAAATTCAGATTCACTTCTTACATCAATTATACAGAAGTTATCTTTTTTATTAATATAGTCATCAATATTCAACTCTCTATATAAATACAATTACTTTACTCCCCAAATAGTCGACCGAAATCTTCCCAATTTCCGACAACCTCTCTGCTTTTTGTACCTTCAAATGGTCCTACAAGACCTTTCTCTTCTAACATATCTATTAATCTAGCGGCTCTGCTATAACCAATTCTAAGTTTTCTTTGTAACATAGAAATTGATGCCTGTCCGCTTTCTAAAATTAATCTAGCCGCATCAGATAATAATTCATCTTCATTACTAACGTTATTTTTTTTGTCTGAATTTTCCCCAATATCTTCTTTTTCCAGTATTTCTACACCTTGTAAATATTCTGGATTACCTTGAGCTTTCAGAAATTTTGTTATCTCAACAATCTCTTCTTCTGAAATATATGCGCCTTGTATTCTTTTGAGTTTACCACCTTTTTCTGTGAATAACATATCACCTTTTCCTAGAAGTTTTTCAGCACCTACAGAATCAAGTATAGTTCTTGCATCAATTTGCGAGAAAACTGCAAAGGCAATTCTAGTTGGAATATTAGACTTTATATCTCCTGTTATTACTTGAACAGATGGTCTTTGTGTTGCAACAATTAAATGTAGACCTGCAGCTCTGGCTTTTTGTGCAATTCTACATATATATGTTTCTACATCAACAGGTGCTGCCATCATTAAATCTGCTAATTCATCAATAATAATGACCACGTATGGTAATTTCTCTGCTTCTTTAACAACGTTATTATATGATTTGATATCTTTAACACCTAGATCTGATAATATCTGATATCTGTTTTCCATTTCGTTAACCATCCATTTTAGAGCAACCGCAGCCTTTTTGGGTTCCGTTACTACTGGAGCTACAAGATGTGGAATATCATTATATAAATTAAGTTCGACTTTTTTAGGATCAATCAATAAAAACTTAAGTTCATCAGGAGTATATTTATAAAGCAAACTACATATTATAGTATTCAAACAAACACTTTTTCCTGATCCAGTAGAACCTGCAATCAATAAGTGAGGCATATCTACTAAACTTGTCGCAACCGTTCTTCCAGTAATATCCTTACCTATACCCATAATTAATGGAGAATTATCATCTTTGAAGGTACTACTTAAAATAACTTCCTTAAATGTTACTGGTATAACTTTTTTATTAGGTATTTCAAACCCTACTGCAGATTTGCCTGGTATTGGAGCTTCAATCCTAACACTAGTTGCAGCTAAAGCTAAGGCTATATCTTCAGATAAACCATTAATTTTACTTACTTTTGTTCCAGGTTCCAAGACAGCTTCATATCTAGTTATTGATGGACCACAATTAATATCTTTAACTTGAATTTTGATACCAAAGCTTCTTAATGTATTTTCTAGTAATCTAGCAGTATTTTCAAGTTCTATTTTTTTACTATAGTCTTTGTCTTTTCTAATATTTTTTAAAAGACTTGTTGGTGGTAACTGCCACTTTCCATGAAAATGACCTGAACTTCTAATCCTTTTATTCATATCATCCGATTCATCATCTTTAACAGTTTGTTTTATTTTTTTAGTATCATGATCCGGATTAAATACTGGCATTCCATGATCTTTGATATTATAAGTTCTATTTCCGTGTTCAACATCTGACTTCACTTCTTCTTCTGTAAAGTCTTCTCTATCAAGATTTGTACTAGCAAGAATCTGATTTTCATAGTTTTTTCTTTTTTCTTTTTTCTTCTCGACTTTTTCAATTTGTTTTCTTTTATTAGCTAAATCCTTCTTTATTATTATATCTTCCTGGATTTCATTTAGTTTTTGTGCAGATGCATCTCTGATTTTTTTTAGCATGGCCACATTATTAATAATTAAGACTATACCTATCAAGAAAAAACTAATCATCACTATCCAAATTCCAATATTTCCAAATGTATAATTTATAGAATTTGCAACTAAAACTCCAATTAATCCTCCACCTGCTTTACTCTCAAATCCTCTTATAATAGTATCTATTGAAAGAGTATCTATATATTGCATCTGAAAAGCAATAAATAAACCAAATAATGATAGGACTACGCCTAAAATCAAAGTTCTTTTAGGTTTATTGCGGCTTAATAAGCCATATACCCCTATAAATATTAGAAATATGGAAACAAATAATAAAACATCTCCAAACAGGCCTTTGAATATATCAAATAACCAACTTCCTATTAACCCTATACTATTATCATAATTTGATGTAAAGTATGTTGACAGAAAAAAAAGACCTATAAAAAAATAGGCAAAATTGTTTATATTTTCATAGCTAGAGCTTCTATAATTTTTCGATTTTCTTGTGTTTTTTTTAACTGCCATATTGTTGCTCCTATTCTTAACTTCTATAATTATAGCAAACTTTTGAATAATCATCTATATTTTAAGCATTTTAATTGCATATTAGTCTTAATAATATTAGGATTTTATGTTATTATTTAGAGGTATAAATAAATTTTGGAGGGATAAAATGATAGAGAATCTTGTAAAGAGCTTAGGTACTGATTTACTATACTATTTTTACAAAAAGGATTATGATGTCCAATCACTTAGACAATTGCTTATTGGACATCCAGAAATAAAATTCGTATCACTAGTGGGAGTTGACTTAGGCGGTAATGATACTGATGAAAAAATTCCGATTTCCTTATTTATTGATGATACTGAAGTTTTCATTAGAGATGGAATTCAAACAGATGGTTCGAGTGTAGTACTACCTGGAATTGCTTCTTTAAATGATGGCAAAGTTGATATCATACCAGATGTTGATGTTAAATGGTTTGTCGACTATAACTATGACAACATTGACAATAAAACGGGTAAACCAGTTGGAACTTTGAGAATACCATGTTTTTTAAAGCATAATGGTAAATTCATCGATTCACGTTCAATTCTTAAACAAGTAATGAATTATCTTAAAAAGGAAATAATGGCATTATTAGATAATGAAAATATGCTAGCTGACTTAAAAATTAAAAAGTCAGATGTTGAAGATGTAATACTTACGTCCGCAACAGAACTTGAATTTTGGGTAAGAACACCAGAAAACAATGATGTTAAAGTCAAGGACTTATCAACATCTCAAGTTATGCAAGAACAATATTGGAAAAGAACTAAAGGTTCTGTCAGAACTGCTTTAGAAAGATCATTAATCATACTAGATAATTATGGTCTTGATGCAGAAATGGGTCATAAGGAAGTTGGTGGTGTTAAAGCAAAACTAACTAGCGACGGAACTACTACAAATATCATGGAACAACTAGAAATTGACTGGAAATATGCTGATGCTCTACAAGCAGCTGATAATGAACTTTTAGCTAGAACATTTGTCAAGGAAATATTCCAAGCCCATGGTCTAGATGTTTCTTTTAAAGCAAAGCCTATTGAAGGAGTAGCTGGCAGCGGTGAACATACACATGTAGGTATATCTCTTAAACTGAAAAACGGTAATTACATTAATCTCTTTACTGCTGGTAATGTAAAAGAAGACTATCTTTCAATTAGTGGGTGGGGAGCTTTACTTGGTATACTTAAAAACTATGAGATTTTAAATCCTTTTATCAGTGCTACTAATGATTCACTTGAAAGATTAAAACCAGGTTTTGAAGCACCAGTATCAATTGTAGCTTCAATTGGCAACAATCTTGACTCGCCTTCAAGGAACAGAACAGTTTTAGTTGGTTTAATCAGAGACTTAAACAATCCTATGGCTACAAGATTTGAAGTTAGATCACCAAATCCTCATAGCAATACCTACTTAGTAATATCAACCTTATATCAAGTTATGCTAGATGGTATGAAATACGCAATAGAATCTGGTCTAGGTCATAAGGACCTAGAAGATGAATTCAAAAAAGCATATGGTGAGGAAGCAGAATATCTCGAAAAAGATAGAATGTACCACAGTGAGCTAGATGTATTCGAAGAATATTCTGAAGAAGATCGAAATAAATATTTCGGAGTACCTCCTGCTACAGTTTGGGATAATTTAAAATCTTTCTCACTTTATCCTGAAAAAATGAGCACATTGTATCAAGGTGATATTTTCAATGAAAAAATTATAAATTCATATTACTTGGCAGTATTAAAAAGATGGTCAACTGAAATTAATAATAGAATCTTGCCACAATTTGCCAAGCTATTGAAAAATTTCCAGCCATTACACATAGGAAATCAATATATGAATTCTATAGATGAAAAGAAATGGCATGAAATATTAGAGTTAAAGATAGATCTTTTAAAGGACTCAGATATTAGAATATCTCTGTTTACAAGATTAAGAAATGCAATTAAAGAAGCAGATTATGATATGGCAGCTTCTTTACAAGTTGAAATTCAAGGAAAAATGAAAATATTAAAAGATATGTATACAATTTATAAAAGAAATATAATTTAATTGTTTTATTTTTTTAACTTTGATTACAAATGATTAAAAATAAGGTAAACTATCTAATAGAATTAGACTTATTGGAGGTGTAAATATATGTATATTATTACTGACAGATGTGTTTCTTGTGGCGTTTGCGCTGACGAGTGTCCAGTTGGATGTATCAGCGAGGGAGATTCTAAATATGTTATCAATCAAGATGACTGTGTAGAATGTGGAACTTGCCAAAGCGTATGCCCTAACGATGCAATTGACATGCAATAACACAAAATTAAAAAAGAACTGGTTTTTATAAACCAGTTCTTTTTCTTTGTCTATATTAATATTTCTATAACATATTCTTTTTTCTCATCAAGTACCAAACTGATGCTGCTATCATTATACTCATAATGAATATCAATAATGTTATCAATGGATTAGAATCAAAAGGCATTGGTACATTCATTCCAA
>JBGSJN010000088.1:0-23362 GCA_041741995.1 Bacillota bacterium | reverse complement strand
CAGCTGAGAAAATAGGAATCAGATACCATGCAGGTCGAGGAGCAAATACACTGCCAATTTCAAAAGGCAGCAACATACCTGATGAAATGGTTGAAACTACCGATGAATTCTTATCAGATTGTGAACGACTGATTAATAAATTTCATAATCCAGACCCATTTTCTATGAAACAAATAGTAATTGCTCCATGTCAGCCAATAAATAGTTATAAACAAACTTTTATTGATTCAATAAAATTAGCCCGATCAAAAAATGTTTTACTACATACACACTTAGGTGAAGGTGAAAATGAGATCATGCTAGAGAAAACTGGAAAAAGAACTCTAGATTGGTGCGACGACATCGGCTTTATAGGAAAAGATGTCTGGTATGCCCATGGATGGGAACTGTTACCAGAAGAGTACAAGAAAATGGGTAAAACTGGTACAGGAGTTTCCCATTGTCCTGCTCCGGCAGTTCTAGGAGGTCACAACATTCTTGATATGATTGGTATGCAGAAGGATAATGTATTAATAAGTCTTGGATGTGACGGTTCGGCAACTAATGATAGTTCAAATCTTCTTGATTCACTAAGAATGGCATTTATAATGCAAGCTTACTTCAGTAAGGAAAGAGGCGGTGCCATTACTCCTTATGAATTATTAAAAATTGCTACAGTAAATGGTGCAAAGACTCTTGGTAGAGAAAAACTCGGCTCATTAGAAGTAGATAAAGGGGCAGACTTGTTTATGATTGATACAGAAGCATTAGAATTAACAGGAGCCCTGCATGATCCAAAAAACATACTAGCCAGAACAGGTGTTACAGGTCCAGTCTGGCTGACAATGATTAATGGTAAAGTAGTATATAAAGGAGGTGTTCTGACAGGTATTGATGAATATGAATTATCCAGAGAAGGTGAAAGGATATGCGATAAAGTACTAAGAAGCAAATCTGATTCATTCCCTAAGTGGTAGTTAAAGTAAATTAAAAGTAGGAGGTAAGATCAAATGAAAAAAATTATTATTATATTTATTACTATGTTACTAGCTTTAGCTGTTATTGGATGTGGCAAAACTGAAGAAAAAGCTGAACAATTAAAGGTAGCCTTAGCTATACCAGGTGCAAAGACAGACGGAGGTTGGAGCCAGGTAGCTTACACTGGTCTATTGATGATTGAAGAAGAATTAGATGCTGATGTTTCAGTAAATGAAAATACTCAGCCTGCAGATTATGAAAGAATTCTTAGAGATTATGCTAAAGATGGCAATGATGTAGTAATCGGTCATGGTTTTGAATTTTCAGACGCTGCACTAACAGTTGGCAAGGAATTTCCTGACACAATCTTTATTGTTACAAGCTCTGATGTTACAAATGATAAAAATGTAGGATCAATAAGCAACTATTATCAACAAGCAGGTTTCTTGAAAGGTGCTTTTGCAGCATTAATGACAAAATCTAATATTGTCGGAGGAATCGGAGGCCTTAACATCCCACCAATTGCAAATGATATTAAAGGATTTGAGGCAGGAGCCAAATATATAAATCCTAATGTAAAGGTATTAACCGCAATTATCGGTAGTGATGATGTAAACAAAGCTAAAGAGCAAGGCTTGACCTTCGCCAGCCAAGGTGCTGATATCTTAATGGGTAATGCCAATGCAGCAAGCCAAGGAGTTTATCTAGCAGCAGAAGAGAAGGGGTTGTTTTCTATAGCTTCCATCTTTGCAGAATATGATAAGTTTGACAAGACTCTTATCGCTTGTGCACCAGCAGATATGTCTAAAGCAATTTTCACTACAGTTGAAAATATAAGTAAGGATAATTATAAAGTTGGATTTGAACTAATGGGAGTTAAGCAAGGTATAATCGACTTTACCTACAGCGAAAAACTGGGTTCTAAAGTTCCTAAAGATGTTATGGATAAAATGACTGAACTAAAGGAACAGCTTTCATCAGGTAAATTAGACGTTATGCAATATGTTAAATAATTTCAATGTATAAAAGATTATAATTTTAATTAATATGTTAAAATAAGTGCAGGATAATAATCCTGCACTTATTTTTATTTGAAAGAGATGGAAAATTAATATGATTAAAGACTATTTTACTATTGGCGAACTTAGCGATCTTTTTAACATTAATACAAAAACACTACGCTACTATGATGAAGTTGGTTTGTTTAAGCCAGTTAAAAGAGATACAGATACAGGTTACAGGTATTATCAATTTAACCAACTCTATGAATTGGCAAGTATACGTTACTTAAGGAAACTAGATTATTCTATACATAATATTGATGCCTATATGAAATCAAGAAAAGTAGAATTTGTATTAGGCAAGTTAAAGGAACAATCACGTTTATTACATGATAAATGGGATGAAATAATCAAAATTGACAATATAATCAAAAGAAAAATCAAATTTATTGAAAAAGAGCTGCCTAAAATCAATTTCGATAAATATGACATTAGATACTATGATGAGCGACTTTACTCACCAATCGGCTCTGAAGAACAGTTATATAAATCTGAAATGTTCTATTATTATCCAACAATAGCCTTCTATGAAGATACTATTAAATCCTTTGGTGCTTTACTTGTAGAAGAAGAAGGAGTAATTTATAATAATGAAAAATTAATTTCAACTATACCAAGTGGAAAATATTTATGTGGTTATCATAAAGGTGATTATAGCAATATTACAAAAACTATGAATATGATATATAATGAAAACAAGAATTTAAAACTGGATAAACTAACTGTAAATTTCAATGTTGTTGATCAATTTGTAGAAAGTAATGTAGAGAACTATGTAACATGTATACAAATTAAAATAATCAGTGATTAACTAGATATATATAATATTAATTAACCGATAATATATATTATGTAAACCAAATAGAGAAAACAATAAAGAGGACTCAAGGATATTAAATATACTTGAGTCCTTATCCTTTATATGAACTTATCCTTCTAAGGCTATATAATTACTATCAGTCTTGGCTATCAGGAATATTGCAGCCAATACAAATACAAAACCAACAATTTGTAATGGCATTAATTTTTCCGACAGTATCAACGATGCGAAAATAACTGATAAAACAGGTTCAAAATTTGCGAAAATCATAATCTCCCCTGCTTCTAGATAATTCATACTCTTCATGAAGAAGTAATTACCAAAACCAAAAATCATAGCCCCATACAAAAATACCCAAAATAGAAGATTTAAATTATTACTAATTAAGTATGGCCAGTCGAAAAATACTAATATAGGTGAAACCGCAATCGACCCAATAAGTATATAAAAAAAATTAAGATTCCAGCTATCATATTTTGCACTTAGTTTTTTACCAATTACACTAAAAAATCCGTAACTTAAACCAGAACCTAAACCTAATAAAAAACCAATAAAATTAAATTCAAAGCTACTTCCACCTGATCCTAATGCTACTGCTACTGTTCCAATAAGTACTAAAAGAACAGCAATAAATTTATTTCGAGTAATTTTCTCCTTAAGATAAAAATGAGAAAGAATTACCGTAAATGCTGGAGCTGTATATAAATATATTATGCCTTGACTAGCTCCTTGGATACTAAATGAATAAGATAAAGTTATAGCAAATCCTGCACCACCAACTATTCCCAAGACTAACCATATAGGTAAATCCTTTTTATCGAAATGAAGTTTCTTTCTCATTACTAGAATCATTATACTTAATGTGACAAATCCAGATACTAATTTTAAAGCAGCCAATAATAAAGGGCTTAAACCGGCAATTAATACTGATCTAGCAATAACGCTTTGACCTGAATATATCAATACAGCCAAAAATACAAAGGCAAAGCCTTTAAAACGGTTTTTTTTAGTTTCTACCATAATTCCACCTATCCTTTCGTTTTTAGATATCAATAATTAGAGACACAGGACAATGATCACTACCCATGACTAAATCATGAATAACAAAATCTTTAATAGCACTTTTCAATCTTTCTGATACTAGAAAATAATCTATTCTCCAACCAGCATTATTAACTCTAGCATTAAATCTATAGGACCACCAAGTATATTTACTAGTTGCATCAGGATATAAATACCTAAAACAGTCAACGAATCCAGCAGCTAATAATTCTGAAAATTTATTTCTTTCAGCATCAGAAAAACCAGCATTATTTCTATTGGATTGAGGGTTTTTTAAATCAATCTCCTGATGTGCTACATTCAGGTCACCACAAACTATTACTGGTTTAATAGCATCTAGTTTAATAAGATAATTTCTAAATACATCTTCCCATTCGACCCTATAGTCTATTCTAGCCAGTTTATCTTTTGAATTAGGAGTATAAACATCTACAAAATAGAAGTTTTCATATTCAAGAGTGATAACTCTTCCCTCTTTATCATGCTCTTCAATACCTATACCTATACTTGACTTTAATGGTTCATTTTTTGTAAATATGGCTGTACCTGAGTATCCTTTTTTTTCAGCACTATTCCAAAACTCTTGATATTCTTGTAAATCTATAACAGCCTGACTTTTTTCCATTTTAGTTTCTTGTAAAGCTATTATATCAGGGTTATTATCATGTAAAAACTCCAAAAAACCTTTATTCAAAGCTGCTCGTAATCCATTAACATTCCAACTAGTAAATAACATTAAAATCTACTCCTATCACTTATCAAACTTCTTTTTCACATAATATTTTCTATCTTTTAATAAATTAGGCAGATACTGTTGTTCTACCACATAATCCTTTTCTTCAAAATTATGTGGATAGATATATCCGTCGTTATAGTTACATAAATGCTCAGGTACAGTTCCAATATCCTTGTTCTTAATATCTGATATAGCACTATCAATAGCCATGTAAGCGCTATTGCTTTTAGGGGCTAGAGCTAAATAAGCTGTTACATGTCCTAAAATTATTCTACCTTCAGGCATACCAATCAACATAATTGACTGAGCACAACTATTTGCTAGTATTAAAGCTGTAGAGTCAGCAAGCCCAATATCCTCGCTAGCAAGAATTATAAGGCGTCTTGCTATAAACATTGGGTCCTCTCCCCCTTCTATCATCCTAGCTAGATAATGAAGAGCAGCATTGACATCTGAGCCTCTAACACTTTTAATAAATGCTGAGATAACATCATAATGTTCAGAACCACCTTTATCATAAGGAAGGCTCTTTTCCTTAATTAACATTTTTGCATTTTCAAAGGTCAAATCCAAGCTTCCATCATTAGATACTTTTGTTATACTAATCAGTTGTTCTAATGCATTCAAGGTCTTTCTTAAATCCCCATTACTTATGTGGATAAGGAACCTTATTAGCTTATCCTTTTCATCAAAGTTAATAGAATAATTTCCATAGCCATTATTCTTATCTTTTAAAGTCCTTTCAATAATACCTTCAATATCATTACTTTTAATTTGGTTTAGTTTAAATAGTAACAATCTAGAAACTAAGGCCTTATTTATTTCTACAAAGGGATTTTCAGTTGTAGCACCAATTAAAATGATAAGACCGCTTTCTAAAAATGGCAGTAAGGCATCTTGTTGATTCTTATTAAATCTATGAATTTCATCAATAAATAATATAGTCCTTTTAGAATATAGTTTTAGGTTATTTCTAGCTTCTTCAATAACTTCCTTAATTTTTGGAATACCATCGATGACAGCATTAATAGAAACAAAATTACTACTAGAAGTATTAGCTATTACTCTAGCAATAGTTGTCTTACCAGATCCTGGCGGACCATAAAGAATCATCGAAGGAATTGTATCCTTGATAATAGCTTCATATAAGGGTTTGCCCCTTGCTAAAAGGTGTTCTTGACCTACAATATCTTCTAATCTTGTAGGCCTGATTCTTTCAGCCAAAGGGGCATTTCTTTTTTCTTGTTCTTTTAGATTTTGTTCAAACAAATCCATATTAATTTTTAATATCCTTTATACCTTGAGACTTAATAAATAGCTCTTTCATTTGTTTTTCAGTTACATATGAAGGGGCGCCCATCATTAAATCTGCAGCACTTTGAGTTTTTGGGAATGCAATTACATCCCTTATACTACTACATTTTTTCATTAACATAATAATTCTATCTAAGCCAAAGGCAATTCCGCCATGAGGAGGTGCACCATATGAAAAAGCTTCTAGTAAGAACCCAAATTGTTCTTCTGCTTCTTCATCACTAAAACCAATTAGATCAAAAATACTCTTTTGCATAATAGGATCATGTATCCTAATACTTCCACCACCTAGTTCAGTCCCATTTAAAACTAAATCATAGGCCTGTGCTCTAACTTCAAGTGGATTTGTTGCTAATTTATCTAAATCATCAACTCTTGGAGCTGTAAACATATGATGTATGGCAACATATCGTTTTTCTTCAGCATCATATTCAAATAATGGAAAATCAACAACCCAAACAAAATTCAATTCATTTTCATCAATCAAATCAAGACGCTTTGCCAATTCTATTCTTAAGGCTCCTAAGGCACTGTTAGTAACTTCTTTACTATCAGCAACAAACATTAATAAATCACCTACTTGACCATCCATTTCTTTTATAATATTATTCAATTCATCTTCTGAAAGAAATTTAGCTATAGTAGAACTGATTCCATCTTCCTTTATTGCAATCCAAGCTAATCCTTTAGCCCCAAACTGGGCAACAAAGTTTGTTAAACCGTCTATTTCTCTTCTAGATAAAACGTTTCCACAATTTTTGCCGTTTATACCCTTGATCATACCACCTTTGTCTAGGATGGATCTAAACACCTTAAAATTTGTATCTTTTACAATATCACCAATATTGATAAGTGGTAAATCGAATCTTAAGTCAGGTCTGTCAGATCCATATTTATCCATAGCCTCTTTATATGTAATATGGGGAAAAGATGATGGTAAATCTACATTTAAAGTTTCTTTAAAAATATAGCCAACCATACTATCAATTAATCTAATAACTTCATCCCTTTCAACAAAGGACATTTCCATATCTAATTGTGTAAATTCAGGTTGTCTGTCAGCTCTTAAATCTTCATCTCTAAAACATCTGGTTATTTGGAAATATTTTTCCATTCCTGCAACCATAAGGAGTTGTTTGTATATTTGTGGTGACTGTGGTAAGGCAAAGAACTGACCCGGGTGCACTCTACTTGGAACCAAGTAGTCTCTTGCTCCTTCAGGTGTGCTTTTTCCCAGCATAGGTGTTTCAATTTCTAAAAAACCTTTATTATCTAAGAATTTTCTCATAGCAATAGTAACTTTATGTCTTAATATTAAGTTTTCTTGCATTTCCTTGCCTCTTAGATCCAAGTATCTATATTTCAGTCTTACATTTTCATCTACATTTGTAGAATCATTTATATCAAATACTGGAGTCTTAGATGAGTTTAAAATAGTTAGTTTTTCTCCAACTAACTCTATCATGCCAGTTGGTAATTTAGGATTTACTGCTTCAGGAGCCCTTTTTCTTATAGTTCCTTCTACTTCAATAACAAATTCATTTCTTAGTTTTTCAACAGTTTTAAAATCAGTGAAATTCTCATCAAAGACAATTTGTAATAAGCCACTTCTATCTCTTAAATCAATAAAAATCAAACCACCATGATCTCTTCTTCTATTCACCCAACCTGATACCAATACCTTTTGTGTCAGATTACTTTCATTAAGAAGTCCACTTGGTTTTCTATTTTCAAAACTCATTCTTATTCTCCTCCTAAATTTTTGATTAACTCATCATAACTGCAAACTATTTGCTCGCCTGTATTCATATTCTTTAATGGATATATTTTATTATTAATTTCATCATCACCAATAGTTATAACATAGTCAGCATTTATCTTATTAGCATATTTGAATTGTCCTTTTAATTTACGCATCATGATGTCATGAATTGCTACAATTCCTTTGTTTCTCAACTTTTGTACTAGTAGGACTGTTTCATCAATATTATTTTCACTAACATTAGCAACATAGGTTTTTTTCTTTGACTTAACTAGGTTATCAAATAAACCTTGTTCTTCCATAGTCAATACTACTCTTTCAAGTCCTATAGCAAATCCAATGCCAGGAAGACTTGGTCCGCCTATTTCTTCAATAAGCCCATCGTACCTGCCACCGCCGCCTATAGAACTTTGAGCTCCATCTCTACCAGCTGTTATTTCAAAAGCTGTTTTAGTATAATAGTCTAAGCCTCTAACCATCTTTTTATTTAAAACATAATCAACCTTTGACATAGCTAAATATTTTTTTACTTCTTCAAAGTGTTGGTCACATTCCTCACAAAGATTATCTGTAATATATGGACCGTTATTAATTATCTCTTGACATTTGATATTCTTACAATCAAAGATTCTTAATGGGTTTTTTTCATATCTACCTTGGCAAGTTGGACATAGGCTTTCATAGTTTTTCTTTAAATATTCTTTTAATATATCTTTATGGATAGGTCTGCATTTTGGGCAACCTACACTATTGATTTCCAAATTTAGATTTTTTATTCCTAATGAAGTGAAAATTTTCATCATCAACTCAAGTACTTCACCATCTAAATATGGACTCATTGAACCTATTACCTCTACTCCAAATTGGTGAAATTGTCTAAATCTGCCTGTTTGTGGTCTTGAATACCTAAACATAGGGCCTGTATAGTAAAACTTACTAGGCAAAACTTCATTGTAACCACTATGTTCTATAAAAGCTCTTGCTACTGATGCTGTACCTTCTGGGCGTAATGTAATACTTCTGTCACCCTTGTCTAAAAAAGTATACATTTCCTTATCTACAATATCAGTAGTATCCCCTACTCCTCTTAAAAATAGTTCAGTAGATTCAAATATAGGAGTTCGTATCTCTTGATAATCATAGACTTCCATTAAATCTGTAAGTTTTGATTCTATTATATGCCATTTATTAATATCATCAAAAATAATATCATGTGTTCCTTTTGGGCCTTTTATTGCCATTTTAAACCTCTTTCTATTTTGGAGTCATTTTACCAGTCAGAAATGGATTGATTTCTAGTTGTTCAGCAAAACTTGATTCCATATTGCCATGTCCTGGTAATATGATTGCTTCCTTTGGTAGTAGTTTTTTATATTTTGCTATTGTATTTAACATGATATCCTTATCACTGCTTGGCAAATCACATCTGCCTATTGAACCAAAAAACAAGGTATCACCGGTAAAAGCTAAGTCATTATTATATAATATTATAGAACCCATAGTATGTCCCGGTGTATGCATTACTTTTAAAGCATCATCTCCAAGCTTAATTTCATCTTCATCATTTAGAAGAATATCAGGAGTTGCTATATCAATTTCCTTATCATAATAATAGCTTAGATTCAATTGTGGATTTATCAAGAATTCCTGTTCATCTTTATGAATCAGTAACTTTGCACCGTATTCATCTTTTACTAATTTATTGTTTTTTATATGGTCCCAATGACCATGGGTATCTATTATATACTTAATTGTAATTTTGTTGGCCTTTATATATTTGTCGAATTCAGAAATTTCTGTAAATCCTGGGTCTATTATTGCACCTTCAAGTGACTTATCATCCCAAACGATAAATGCATTTTCTTCAATTGGCCCATTTTTAAGCTTGATATATTTCATTTATCCTCCTACTTGGTATCTTCTGTGTCAATTATAATTGTAACAGGTCCATCATTTACAATATTAACTTCCATTTCTGCTTGAAAAACTCCAGTCTGTATTCTAATTCCATGATGTATAAGTTTTTCTTTGAATATTTCATAATATTTATTGGCTTTTTCTGGACTTCCTGCATTGATAAAACTTGGACGCCTACCTTTTCTAGTTTCAGCATACAATGTAAACTGTGATACTAATAAAATTTCACCATCCACATCTATTAGACTTTTATTCATCTTACCTTCATCATCTTCAAATATTCTTAAATTAATAACTTTATTTACAAGATAGTCAATATCTTCAATTGTATCGTTTTGTCCTACACCTAATAATACAACTAAGCCCATATTTATTGAACCAACAACCTTGTTATTAATACTAACACTACTATTATTTGATCTCTGTAATACTACTTTCATTTCTTATTTTCCCTTTTAAAATTATTCTGTTAATTTCTATAATATCTGCCTCTTTATTTAAAGCGAAGAATATATCCTCTAGATGATTTGAACTATTTATACCAATTTTAACTTTCATAGTCACAAGGCTATTGGCAACTTTGGAATTAATTTCTAAAACATCAGCATTAAGTTCATGGAATTTATTGATAATAAATGGTGTTATACCTTTTTTATCGGTTGTTGTAATTTCAAGATTTGCAGTTAAATTCTTAACTTCTTTCTTTTCCCAAATTACATTTACAATTCTATAAGGTTCTTTTCTTTTTAAATAGAGGAAATTAGGACAATCTGTTCTATGGACTGAAATCCCCTTGCCTCTATTTATATAGCCTGAAACCTCGTCATCAGGTAGTGGATTGCAACATTTAGAAATATGTATATCAACATTATCAAATCCTTGTACCCGAATACCATGAGTACCTTTACCATAGCCTTCCCAAGGTTTTACCATCATTTTATCTGTATTTGCATCTCCAAGTTGCACATTTACGATGTCTCTAAGTTTTCTAAGTACATGTCTTACTTGGAATGCACCATCACCTATAGCAGCATATAGATCTTCCATACTGTGCATACCATGTGATTTATATAATTTTTCTAAATATTTACTATCAAGATGAACACTGTCAAAGGACTCTTTTTTACATTCTCGTTCGAAGTTTTCTTTGCCTTTTTCAATTTTCATTTCTCTGTTTTGATTCTTAAACCAATTTCTGATCTTATTTTGAGCATGCTTTGTCTCAACAATCTTCAACCAATCTAAACTTGGCTTAGCATTTCTATTGGTTATAATTTCCAATATATCACCAGTTTGCAATTTATAACTTATTGGAACTATGTGGTTATTCACTTTAGCCCCAGCGTAGTGTAATCCTACGTCTGAGTGGACTCTAAAGGCAAAATCTAAAGGAGTTGATCCATTTTTTAATTCAATGACATCTCCTTTAGGTGTAAATAAATATATTCTATCAGTGAAAAGGTCAGCTTTAAGTGAATCAATAAAATCTGTTGCACTTCCAGCAGAATCAGATTGTATTTCTCTTATTTGTTCAATAAAGGAACTTTCTTTTTGAAATTCTTTATATGAAAACTTGCCACCTTCTTTGTATTTCCAGTGGGCGGCAATACCAAATTCAGCAGTTTTATGCATTTCTATTGTCCGTATTTGCACTTCAAATGGATCTGTATTTGGACCTAGTACTGTTGTGTGTATTGATTGGTACATATTTGGTTTTGGCATTGCAATGTAATCTTTAAATCTATTAGGTATAGGTGTAAAGATCATATGTATAACACCTAAGGCGCTATAACAGTCTTGAATTGTACTTACTATTATCCTTACTGCGGTTAAGTCGAAAATTTCATCAAGTTCCTGATTTTTCTTAACCATTTTATTATATATACTGTAAAAATGTTTAGTTCGACCAGTTACTTCTGCTTCTATATTCAATTCTTCCATTTTTTTTTCAATCTTGGATATTATTGATTCAACATCAGCTTCTCTTTCGATTCTTTTTTTAGAGATTTGCTCAACAAGATTATTATATTTTTCTGGTTCTAAATATTTAAAAGATAAATCCTCTAATTCCCATTTAATTTGGAAGGCTCCTAATCTATGAGCTACAGGAGCATAAATTTCTAGTGTTTCTTTAGCAATTGATAATTGTCTATCTCTTGGCATAAATTTCAAGGTTCTCATATTATGAAGCCTATCGGCTAATTTTATAAGAAGTACTCTAATATCTTTAGAAGTAGTTAAGAACATCTTCATCAGATTTTCTACTTGTAGATTATTTCTGTGTATCGAACTAATTTTTTTCAGTTTGGTTAAGCCATTTACAATATAGCCTACTTCACTTCCAAATTTTTCTTCAATCATTTCTATAGAGATTGCTTCAACATCTTCTACAACATCATGAAGTAGTGCGCAAATTATTGTAGCTTCATCCATTTGCATTGGTGTTAGAATTTCCGCGACATGCAGAGGATGAATAATATATTCTTCCCCGGATTTTCTAAATTGACCAGTATGAGACTCCTCAGCAAGCTTATATGCTTCTCTGATTTTATCTTCTTTAAGGTCTGGTATATATTCTTTCATTTGACTTATTATTGTCTCTATTGAAATACTCATTATATATCCCCTTTTGTTGAATAACGTACTCTTTAATTATACTAAATTAAGCGCTATAATAAAAGGAATTATTGACATAAAAAAGCCCCTTTAAAAGGGGGCTTTACTATCTGTTCTTTTTTGCTTTCTTTTCGGCTTCTATTTTAGCTTGTTCTTTAGCAACTCTATCCAATTGGCTTAAGTTTTTAAATATAGCTTCTTTTTCAACAATAACTACTACCTTGTCAGCTATTTCCATTGAAAATGAATCTTCATCTTCAGGAACTTTGGAAACTACTCCATGTAAACCACTGTATATAATTACCTTGTCTCCAATTTTAAGATTTTTCATAGTTAAGATTTTTTCTGTTTTTTGCTTTTTCTGTGGTCTTAAAATTAGAAAATAAAATATTAATCCTAATGGTACCAAAAAATAAAGCATCTCTTGTAAACTACTACCGGTCATTTTTCCACCTCTTTCTTCTTCTTCTACTTATACTATCATTTTATTGATTTTTTTTAAATACTTTGAGCGTAATATCTAGCTAAGAATCTTGTTGCAAAGGATTCAAATTCATCTTCTTCAATGGCTTTTCTGATTTTTTCCATTAAACTAATCAGAAAATATAAATTGTGCCAGGTTATTAATCTAAATCCTGAAATTTCGTTTGATTTTATTAAATGTCTTATATAGCTTCTTGAAAAATTCTTGCAAACATAACAATCACATTCATGATCTAAAGGAGTAAAGTCATCAAAATATTCAGCTTTTCTTATAGAGAAATATCCATTATGGCTTAAAACCCCGCCATTTCTACCAAGTCTAGTAGGTAATACACAGTCAAACATATCAACCCCGGCTCTAACTCCCTCGATCAAGTAATTAGGGGTGCCTACACCCATTACATATCTTGGTTTATTTTCAGGTAACAAGGGAGCTGTAAATTCTTGTAGTTCAAGCATTAAATCTGCTGGTTCACCAACACTTAACCCACCTATTGCATAACCTGGAAAATCAAGAGCTATTATTTCATCAGCACTTCTTTTCCTTAAATCCTTATGCATACCACCTTGAACAATTCCAAAAAGAGCTTGATAATCATGCCGATGGTATTCCTTACATTGTTTAGCCCATTTGGTAGTTCTGTTTAAAGCGCTAACAGTATAGTTATAGTCAGCTCCATATGGAGCGCATTCATCAAAGGCCATAGCAATGTCAGATCCAAGTGCCATTTGAATTTCCATTGATTTTTCAGGATTGAAAAAATGTTTAGAACCATCAATATGTGAAGAAAAATTAACACCTTCATCTGTAATTTTATTTAAATTGTTTAAGCTAAAAACTTGAAAACCACCACTATCAGTAAGGATTGGCTTATCCCAATTCATAAACTTATGCAAGCCACCTGCTTTTTTAATTAATTCATGACCAGGTCTTAAATAAAGGTGATAAGTGTTGCTTAGTATAATTTGAGCCCCTATTTCTTCCAATTCATGAGGAAGCATCGTTTTAACTGTAGCTGCTGTACCTACAGGCATAAAAATTGGTGTTTGTATCTTTCCATGGGCTGTAGTAATCTCACCTCTTCTAGCATTACTTTTACTAGATTTCTTGATTAATTTATATTCTAACATTATTTCTCCTTGTTAATGAACATAGCATCTCCAAAACTGAAAAATCTATATTCTTTATCTATTGCTTCCTTATATACTTTTAAAACAAATTCTCTATCCATCATTGCCGATATTAGCATTAATAAAGTTGATTGTGGTAAATGAAAGTTGGTTATTAAGCAATCAACTACTTGGAAATTAAAACCTGGTTGTATAAAGATCTTTGTCCATTCCTTTGTTGCCTTGACTTGATTATATTTTGCATAAACACTTTCTAAAACTCTGACAGTTGTTGTTCCTACAGCAATTATTCTTCTGTTCTCATTCATAGCCTTAGATATTACTTCGGCTGTTTCCTCAGTAATTTCATAATATTCTTCATGCATTTTATGATCATCAGTATCTTCAACTTGAACTGGTCTAAAAGTTCCTAACCCAACATTTAACATTACAGATGTTAGAATAACTCCCTTATCCTTAAATTTCTCTAGTAATTCATTTGTAAAATGAAGTCCTGCAGTAGGAGCCGCTGCAGATTCACCAGATTTATGATAAACTGTTTGGTACCTACTCTGTTCTTCCTTAGGTAGTTTTCTAGTAATATATGGTGGTAAGGGCATTTCTCCTAATTCATCAAGAATTTCTTCGAAGATTCCATCATAGTAGAATTGCATGATTCTACTACCTTCTTCCGTAATCTCTAAGCAAGTTGCTCTAAGTTTTTCAGAAAATTCGAGTCTATCTCCTACCTTAACCTTTTTACCAGGTTTAGCTAAACACTCCCAAATATCCTTTTCTAATCTTTTTAGTAATAGTAACTCTATATTACTACCAGTTGATTTCTTACCAAATATTCTTGCTGGAATAACTTTACTGTGATTTAAAACTAAGACATCACCTGATTTAAGATAATCTGTAATTTCATGAAAAATTCGATCTTCAGTAGTCTTATCTACCGGATTAACAACTAATAGTCTTGAGCTATCTCTTGGTGTTGCAGGTTTTTGAGCTATTAAATTTTCTGGTAATTTATAATCAAATAGTTTAATTTTCATACTTATCCCCTATAAAAATAGCCCATAGTTTAATCTATGGGCTATCAGTTACTTTAACGGTCTATGGAAAAACTCCACGAATTTTTCTTGCTTCTACTAGACGTCTCATAGCCACAATAAAAGCAGCTGTTCTCATATCTGTCTTAAATTGATCTTTTGTATCCCAAACTTCTTGGAAACTTCTAACCATAATAGTTTCTAATTTACTATTAATTTCGTCCTCATTCCACATTAATGACTGAAGATTTTGAGCCCACTCGAAATATGAAACTACAACACCACCAGCGTTTGCTAGAATATCCGGTATAATAATAACTCCCATTTTATTTAAAATAACATCAGCTTCAGATGTTGTTGGTCCATTTGCACCTTCAACAATAATTTTAGCTTTAATTTTAGGAGCAATTTGTTCAGTTATTTGATTCTCAAGAGCTGCAGGTACTAATATTTCACAATCAGTTATCAATAGTTCTTCATGAGAAATATATTCTACGCCAGGCGCTTCATAGCCTTTAATAACACCATTTTTAGCTACATATGCATTTAATTCAGGAATATTTAATCCCTTAGTATTTCTTATTGAACATGAAACATCTCCAACTGCTAGGATTTTACATCCTTCAGCATATAATAATGTTGCACCAATTCTACCAACGTTTCCATAACCTTGAACAGCTACAGTAGCATCCTTCATTGGCTTGCCAAGTTTTTTCATAATTTCTCTTGTAGAGAACATTACACCTCTACCTGTTGCTTCAGGTCTTCCTAGAGAACCACCAATATCTAGAGGTTTTCCTGTTACCACTCCTGGAACAGCATGTCCCATAAACATACTATAAGTATCCATTATCCAACCCATAATTTGTGCGTTTGTATTAACATCTGGTGCCGGTATATCACTTAATGGACCAATCAATGGCAAGATAGCTGCAGTGAATCTTCTAGTTAAGTTTTTAAGTTCATTAACTGAAAGAAGTGAAGGATCAACCTTAACTCCACCTTTAGCTCCGCCATAAGGGATATTAACAACTGCGCATTTTAATGACATCCAGGCAGCTAAAGCCTTTACTTCATCTTGATCAACGTCTTGGTGATATCTGATTCCACCCTTACAAGGTCCACGTAAACTTGAATGTTGAATTCTATAGCCTTCAAATACCTTGACTGAACCATCATCCATTCTTACAGGTAATGCAACTTTAAGTTCCCTTTCAGGATATCTTAGAAAGTTGTATTCGCTATCAGGTACTTTCATCATGTCAGCAGCTTTGTCTAATGTAGCAAGCATTTGATCATAGGGATTATACTTTTTACTCATTGCGATCCTCCTAATTCTTTATTAACCATTTATAATTATATGCCTTTAGTATTTGGTAGTCAACATTATTGATACTTTTAATAAAAACATAAATTATTACAAAAAATAGTGTATAAAATCTTTTTAAAATTAAATTCTTGTTGCCTCATGGATGAGACAACAAGAACTAATAATTATATTTATTTTTTCTTAAACTATTTATTTATCAATACAGATTGAGCTGCTGCCAATCTAGCAATTGGTACTCTAAATGGTGAACAGCTTACATAATGAAGTCCTGCTCTATAGCAGAAATCAATAGATGATGGATCCCCACCATGTTCTCCACAGATACCTAATTTTATGTCAGGTCTAGATGCTTTACCTTTAGTAACTGCCATTTCAACAAGTTGGCCAACACCTTCTTGGTCCAATTTTGCAAATGGATCAGCTTCGTATATTTTTTTGTCATAATAGTCATCTAAGAAATTACCAGCATCGTCTCTGGAGAATCCAAATGTCATTTGAGTTAAGTCATTTGTTCCAAATGAGAAGAATTCGGCTTCTTTTGCAATTGCATCAGCTGTTAAAGCTGCTCTAGGAATTTCTATCATAGTTCCTACAAGATATTCTATCTTAGCATCAGAACCACTAATTATTTCATCAGCAATTCTTACTACAATGTCTTTTACATATTTGAATTCTTTGACATCGCCAGCAAGTGGAATCATTATCTCAGGCTTAATTGTAAAACCTTTATCTTTACTTACGTGTAATGCTGCTTCGATAATAGCTCTAGTTTGCATTTCAGCAATTTCAGGGTAGGTTACTGCTAATCTACAACCTCTATGACCAATCATAGGATTGAATTCATGAAGTGATTCAATTTTCTCTTCTAAAGTTTCTACAGCTATACCCATATCTTTTGCAAGTGCAAGAATTGCTTCACTATCTTGTGGCAAGAATTCATGCAAAGGAGGATCTAGTAATCTTATAGTTACAGGTCTTTCTTCCATTGCTTCGTAAATGCCAATAAAGTCTTCTCTTTGCATTGGTAACAATTTTTCTAAGGCTTCTCTTCTTTCGACTTCAGTACTTGATAAAATCATTTTCCTCATTTGGAAGATTCTATCTTCATTGAAGAACATATGTTCAGTTCTTGTCAGACCAATACCTTCAGCGCCAAACTCAACTGCTCTTTTAGCATCTTTTGGTGTATCGGCGTTTGTTCTGATTTTCAATGTTCTGATTTTATCTGCCCAAGCCATTAGTATAGCAAAGTGACCTGAAATAGCTGGTTCTACAGTTTTAATAGCTTCTCCATAAACATTTCCAGTTGAACCATCTAATGATATAGAATCCCCCTCTTTAAAAACTGTTCCGCCGGCTAATAAGGTTTTCTTTTCTTCATCAATCTTAATCTCGCCACAACCAGCTACACAACATGTTCCCATGCCTCTTGCTACTACAGCAGCGTGTGAAGTCATTCCGCCTCGAACCGTTAGGATTCCTTTGGCAGCTACCATTCCTTCAATGTCTTCAGGAGAAGTCTCAAGTCTTACAAGAATAACTTTTTCTCCCCTTTTATCGTTGGCTTCCTTAGCGTCCTCTGCAGTGAAATAAATCTTACCTGCAGCTGCTCCAGGTGAAGCAGGAAGTCCTTTGGCAATTACCTTAGCATCTGATAAAGATTGTTCATCAAATGCTGGATGTAATAGTTGGTCTAATTGCTTAGGATCAACTTTCATAATAGCTTCTTCTTCTGTTATCATTTTTTCTTCTACTAATTCCACTGCAATTCTTAAAGCTGCATGTGCAGTTCTCTTACCGTTTCTAGTTTGTAGAATATATAGTTTTTTATCTTCAATTGTAAATTCCATATCTTGCATATCTTTATAATGCTGTTCAAGCTTATTTGCTATAGCCATAAACTCATCATAAACTGCAGGCATATCTTCTTGCAATGTAGCTATGGTTTTAGGAGTTCTAGTACCCGCTACCACGTCTTCACCTTGTGCATTAATTAAATACTCACCATAAATTAAGCTTTCACCTGTAGCAGGGTTTCTTGTAAATGCAACACCTGTACCTGATGTATCGCCTAAGTTTCCAAATACCATCATTTGAACATTTACTGCAGTACCCCATGAACTTGGAATATCATGCATTCTTCTGTAAATGTTAGCTCTATGGTTATCCCATGATCTAAAAACTGCAGTAATAGATTCTATTAGTTGCACTCTAGGATCTTGCGGGAAATCTTCACCTAATTCATCTTTATATATTTTTTTAAAAGTAGTAAGCACTTCCTTGAAGTCTTCTGCAGTTAAATCCATATCTGCAACAACACCCTTGGATTCTTTGAATTTATCTAATACTCTTTCAAAATGAGATTTTTCGATGCCTTTAACAACATCGGAAAACATTTGAACGAACCTTCTATATGAATCATAAGCAAATTTAGGATTATTTGATTTAACTGCTAAAGCTTCAACAGATAAATCGTTCATACCTAAGTTTAAGACTGTATCCATCATACCTGGCATTGATGCTCTAGCACCTGAACGTACAGATACTAACAATGGATTTTGATCATCTCCAAATTTCTTACCGGATATTTTTTCTAAATTAACAATTCCTTCTTCGATTTGCTTTAAAATTTCAGCATCAACAACTCTTCCTTTATCATAATAGTCATTACAAGCTTCAGTTGAAACAGTAAACCCTTGTGGAATTGGCATTCCTAACAATGTCATTTCTGCTAGGTTGGCACCTTTACCACCTAAAAGATTTTTCATGGAAGCGTTACCTTCGCTAAACATATAAACGAATTTTTTCGACATTATATTTCCTCCTTAATAAAAAACTACACTTAATTATACCATAAATTAATTACTCTTTCAAAGCATTCTTGAGATTAGATGACAGAGTAAATAAACATTAATCATCATTTAAAAGTTTTTACTATAGAATATTTCATACATCTCTTTCTTAATTTCTTTTATAATTCTATTCTTTTCTCTTACCCCTAGATCATCTCCTGTAATTTCAAATAAATATTCATCAAGTACAAAGTCTTTTAGTAACATTTTTGTGTGAAAAATATTCTCTTGGTAAACATTTACATCAATCATTTCATAGTTGTTTTTTACTTCTTTGGGAATATAATCTTGAATTGAAGATATCTTATGGTCTATGTAGAATTTTTTACCTTTAAGATCTCTTGTAAAGCCTCTTACTCTATAGTCAATACTAATAATGTCTGAATCAAAGCTTTCAATCAAATATTTCAGACTCTTAAGTGGTGAAATTGTTCCACATGATGATACATCAATATCAGCCCTAAAGGATGATACACCTTTTCTAGGATGACTTTCAGGGTATGTATGAACAGTTACATGGCTTTTATTTAAATGAGCAACAATATCAGTTGGAGGAATGACACCGGCATTACAGGATGAGTCTAGGCAGCTTTTAGGGATTTTTTCCTCTGATATCATTATTGTTACACTTGCACCTTCAGGATCATAGTCCTGCTTGGCAATATTCAATACATACGCACCAATTATTTCAGTAACATTTTTTAAAATATTAGTAACACGTTCTGCATTAAATTGTTCATCAATGTAAGCCTTATAAGCACTTTGCTCCTCATTATCTCTCGTATAACAAATATCAAAGATATTAAAGCTCAAAGTTTTTGTTAAATTATTAAAACCATATAGTTTCATTTTTTTTGCCATTAGACTACCACCTTTTATTGTCTGAAATTATTAAAGCTATTTCCCTAACCACTTTACATGCACAAGCAGTTGAAGTACCACTAGCATCAAGATTTGGAGCCAATTCAACAATATCAGCACCAACAATATTTAACCCTCTTAGATTTTTAAGACCTTCTATCATTTCTTTAAATGTTATACCACCAGGTTCCTGCGTCCCTGTTCCTGGGAATATACTAGGATCTAAAACATCTAAATCTATCGTTACATAAACTGGATTATCACCAATATCTTCTAGGAGATTTGTCATTTTATCTAAATTAAAATAATTTGAATGACAATATTTACCAGCGAATAGAAATTCTTCCTTTGTTCCAGATCTTATACCAAATTGATAAATTCTACTAGGTTTAATTAAATCATGTATTCTTCTCATCACAGTTGCATGAGATAATCTTTCGCCTTCATATTCATTTCTTAAATCCATATGAGCATCAAGATGCACAATATGGAGTTCCTCGTACTTCTCTAATATCGATTCAACTACAGGAAGGGTAACTAAATGTTCTCCTCCTACCATAAGAGGTATTTTATTGTCAGCTACAATACGTTTTGAAAAGTCATTAATTTCCTTAAGAACATCTTCTACTGATTTCATCTGTAAATCTAAATCGCCAACATCGATAATTTTTGTATCTTCTTCAAGGTCAAGGTCCAAGTATGGACTATAGTTTTCTAATCCATAGGAAGCTTCTCTAATTTCTTCCGGTCCTTTGACAGCCCCCTTTTTATAGGAAGCAGTTCCATCAAAAGGACAGCCGAAATAAACTATTTCAGCTTCATGATAACTTTTATCAAAAGACATAAAGGTATTATCTGCATTTTTCATTTTTTTAACTCCTATAGAATCAAAATTATTTTTAATCTTCAACAACTTCATTTTCAATATCTGATTCCATAAATTCATCCATCTTGGATAATAATTCTTCAATACCTGTTCTGTCTAGAGTTGAACAGGCAACGATTGAATTATAGTCTAAACCAAGAGACTCTTTTATTACTTTTATATATTTTGCCCTTTGTCCTCGGCTAATTTTATCTGCTTTAGTTGCAGCTACTAAGAAGGGTATATCATAATGCTTAATAAACTCCATCATATTTTCATCACCTTTAGAAGGTTTATGTCTAATATCTACTAAGACAATTATAACTTTCAACTCTTCTCGGTCAATTAGGTACTGCTCCATCATCCTTCCCCAACTTGCTTGAAGTTCTTTAGGGACTTTTGCATAGCCATAACCTGGTAAATCGACAAAATAAAAGCTATTATTTATAAGAAAATAGTTTATAGTCCTTGTTTTACCAGGATTACCACTTGTTTTAGCTAGTTTCTTATTATTTGTAAGTAAATTTATGAGTGAGGATTTCCCCACGTTTGATCTTCCGACAAAAGCAATTTCCTTTATACCTTCAGTAGGGTATTGATCCTTAGCTACTACTGTAGTGAAGAATTCAGCTTGTTTAATTAACATTTTATACCAATGCCTTTTCTAGAACTTCATCAAAGTTCTCAACTAAAATAATTTCAATTTTTTCTCTTACTTCTTCAGGGATTTCCTCAATGTTTTTCTCATTGGCTTTTGGTAAAATAACAGTTTTTATACCCTCTTTAAAGGCAGCTAGAACTTTTTCCTTTACCCCTCCAATAGGAAGAACATTTCCTCTTATTGTGATTTCACCAGTCATAGCAATATCTTTTCTGATTTTTTTCTTAAGAAATATTGATGCTATAACTGTACCCATGGCAATTCCGGCAGAAGGTCCATCTTTTGGTATAGCCCCTTCTGGTACGTGAATATGGAGGTCTAAACCAAGTTCTTCTAAGCTTGTTTCGATAATATTTTTTGATTTCAAATAACTTATCGCTGCTTGAACAGACTCTTTCATAACATCTCCTAATTGACCTGTGAGCATCAACTTTCCCTTGCCTTTATAGATAGTAGCTTCAATGATTAAAACATCACCACCAAATGAAGTAACAGCTAGTCCGTTGACTATACCTATATCTGTCTTTCTTTTTGCAACATAATCATTTATCTTAGGAATTCCTAAATAATGAGCTACATCTTTTGTTGTTATAATAATGCTTGTGAATTTATTACTTAGAATATCTACTGCTATCTTTCTAAGTAATGAGCCTAATTCTCTTTCTAGGCTCCTTACTCCACTCTCCCTGGTATAATTTCTAATTATTTCCATTAAGGCAGAGTCTTGAATTTTAACTTTGTAGTCTTCTAAGCCATTGGCGATTATTTGTTTTTTAAATAAATGCCTCTTTGCTATTTCCTTTTTTTCTTTTTCAGTATAACTTGATACTCTTATAATTTCCATCCGGTCTCTTAAGGGAGCCGGAATGGTATTTAAAGTATTTGCAGTTGTTATGAACAGAACTTCACTTAAGTCAAATGGTATTTCAATAAAATGATCACTAAATGAAAAGTTTTGTTCAGGATCAAGTGCTTCGAGTAAAGCTGAAGAAGGATCACCCTTATAATCAGCTCCTAATTTATCAATTTCATCAAGAAGTATTATTGGATTTTTTGTACCAGCAAGTTTCATGCTTTGGATGATTCTTCCAGGTAGAGCTCCAACATATGTTCTTCTATGACCTCTGATTTCTGCTTCATCTCTTACTCCACCAAGTGACATTCTAACAAACTTTCTATTTATCGCATCACCTAGACTACTAGCCAGGGATGTTTTCCCAGTTCCAGGAGGCCCAACAAAACATAAAATCGGAGCTTTGCTTTTCTGTTTTATTAATTTTTTGACTGCTAAATATTCAATTATTCTATCTTTTACTTCCTGTAAACCAAAATGCCCATCATCAAGTACTTTTTTGACTTTTTCGATATCAATATACTCTTCGGTCTTTTTCACCCAAGGTAAATCAAGAAGCCATTCAATGTAATTTCTTATAACTGCGCCTTCTGTCATATTTGGATGCATAATCTCTAATCGGTCTATTTCTTTTTTTATTTTTTCATAAACACTTTCAGGATAATCCCCTGAACTTAATCTTTCCCTTAGTTTGTCTATTTCTTCTTCGTAGTCAACTTTTTCGTTTAATTCTTTTTTAATAACCTTTATTTGCTCACGCAAATAATATTCTTTTTGAGATTTATCAATATTCTCTTTAACTTTTTCAGCAATTTCTTTTTCAAGTTCAATTAGGTTTTTTTCAACTGAAATCATACTTAGTACAATTTCGAGTTTTTCTTTCAAATTATTCATTTCTAGTATTTTTTGCTTTTCAAAATAATCAACCATTAAATTTGATACTATTAGGTTTGATGCAGTATTTGGGTTATTGATGTTCTTAATTTTTAAGATACTATCATTAGAAAAATTGACATTCATATTTGCAAAATCATCAAAATCATGAAGCAT
>JBGSJN010000087.1:0-28938 GCA_041741995.1 Bacillota bacterium | reverse complement strand
AGATAATCCTTCATATGTTGAAGCACTTCGGGAGAATGACCCTCCCACTCAAAGACTTCACCCACAACTAAAAGAGGTTGTTTTGTACGATATGATCTAGTTGGATTACCTGGAAACTTTTTATCTGTAAGGTTAGGGTCGTTTTCAAATTCACCAGTTGGTTCTACAATATATATTTTTTCATTACCGGCACCAGCTGCAAGTTCAGCTCCCCATATAGCTGCATCAAGTGTTGCAGTTAAATAGAGGTAATTAGCTTTTTTTCTAGAACCATAGTTTGAAACAAAGCCAACTTCAAGTAGCTCTCCTGTTTTTAATTCTGCTTTAGTACCATGATAGAATGGACCAGTATCAATCATCTTCCCTAATACCTTTCTCTTTGAACTAATTGCACAATTGCAATCAACAATCTGAAACTTTTTACCATATCCTTAGTATTTCCAACATTTATTACAAATGAGTTCTTTGATATTGGATCATACCAGGCATGAACACCTGTAACTCCAAGGTGTCCTCTTAACCGAGGTAAACCTTTTAGTAGAAAGAAGAACTCTTCAAATCTTATCTCCATCAACCCAAGACCATAATACAGTCCTTGCCTATAACGATAATTAAATCTAGACATTTTATCAATTGTTTCTTGGCTTATGAATTTTTCCCTATAGAAATTCTCTAAGAACTTTAAAAGATCTTCCGTTGTTGTTGATAAGCCACCTCCGGAAAAATCACAACTGATGCTTTTAAATCCCCTTACATCAACTCCACTAATATATAGGGGAGCCAAGTCTTCTTGAACAAAACCATCACTATAGAAGCAAAAGTTTGTTTCCTCCATAAATGCTGGCTGAAAAATATATGTTTCTAAAATCTTGTGAAAAGGTAATTCAAAAACTGCTTCAAGAATAAGACCTAAAAGAACATACCCCGTATCTGAATAAAAGAATTTTTCTCCTGGTTTCCCTATAGTCTCTTGTTTATTTCTTGTATAGTTAATTAGATCATGTGGCTTCCAAAAGGTATCTGGATTTTTTAAAATATCATCTATAAAAAGGGAACCATCAAAAGCCTTACTTTCAAAGTAGTCATTTAAACCAGAAGTATGGCCTAAGAGATCTGTAATTGTGATTTCGTCTTGATAATCATAATCATTAAATACAAATAGATTTTCTAACATTCCATCATCCAAGATATCTTTAATACTAGTTCCCAGTTTTAGTTTACCCATTTCTATAGCAATAAAAACTAGTGTACTAGTCATCATCTTACCAACACTTGCACTATGGAAATGTTGGCAAGGTATTGTGCTGGAATAATGATAGCTAATTCCCAGTGATGGGAGATTCATGCCAAATTGTAGCGTCTTTGTCTTCTTAGCTGTTTTTTCTAGAAGCTTTTCAATCCTATTTATTAACATCATCAGCATCTCCTCTTCTTCCAAATCCAGAGTACTGTTGCTGTACTTTTTTATGATACAGAACTGTTATAGCCTTTACTGGACACTCATTTACGCACCTATAACATAGGGTACATTTACCTTTTTGCTCTATCCTGATTCCCACTTTTTCCAAGTTATTAGTTGGACATATCCTGACACATTTGCCACAGAGTATACAGGCTTCATTAATTCTTACATCATCTCTGGCCTTAGTTTCAATATCTTTAAAGTATATCCTTTGACTAAATAGGCCTAGATATTTTGATATTATATTAAAACCTCGTTTCTTAATAGTCCCTCTTCTTATATTAACGCATGTTTTCTCTATCTTCTTGTTAGCCTTACTTATATACTTTTCCATTTTCTTTTTACTTGGATTTGGAAATATTGGTAAATTACATATATTATTTGGCATATTGAAATGTTCTGCATAGATTACCTTGTATTTAATATCCTCTAGTAGCTCAGTGAGAACTCTGGCACCGTCACCTGAAAACATAAGTTGTGTTGAGAAGATAATTATTTTCTTATCCTTTAGAAGCTTTTTATGTTTTAAAATAAATTCACGCATAATAAAAGGAACACAAGAACCATAGGTTGGATAACAAAAAGTTATTGTGTCATTAGCACTAATTAGTTTTTCAAAATCAATGTCTTCTTCAATAGAATAATGCTCACAACCCATTGTCCTGGAAAAATATTCTGCTATGTATCTACTATTGCCAGTTCCTGAAAAATATATAGTTACCATTTTTTCTCCAATATTTCTATCCTATTTTTTTAAAAAGTCATCTTAAATATTTCTGTTTCCTTTTTCATAATTATATCACTCCTAATATCAGTTTCTACCACAATACTAACACAAATAGTGATAGATAAAAGATATAAATCTCAAATAAAAACAGTGTAGGCTAATTTCACCCACACTGAATTTCAGTCTATACTTTTAAGTCCACCAAAACATAATTTATAAATATATCTAAAACCTTAGGATCAAATTGAGTCCCAGAACATCTCTTTAATTTCCAATTGAAAATATTGCCATAAATATACAGTCTAAAGAAGAGTTTTAGTTTAGAGATAATCTTGAAAATTTGCATTTCTTATAAATTAGAGGCTACAAAATCCCAATTGACTAAATCCCAATATTTTTCAATGTATATAGGTCTGGCATTTCTATAGTCAATATAGTAAGCATGCTCCCATACATCGCAAGTTAACAAAGGTTTTTTGCCATCAGTTAACGGATTGCCTGCATTACTCGTACTGACAATTTCTAATTTACCATCCTTATTTTTTACTAACCAGGCCCATCCTGAGCCGAAAGTTGTAGCAGCTGTTTGACTGAATTTCTCTTTAAAGGCAGCAAAGGAGCCAAAGGTCTGATTAATTTCATCTGCTAACTTACCTTTTGGTTCACCCCCAGCATTTGGAGCTAAACAGTTCCAATAGAAAGAGTGATTAAATACCTGTGCTGCATTATTAAATATACCACCACTAGACTTCATAATAATTTCTTCCAATGACATGTTCAAAAACTCAGTATCGCTAATTAACTTATTTAGATTAGTAACGTATGCCTGATGATGCTTACCATAATGATATTCTAAAGTCTCTTTCGATATGATTGGCTCTAGAGCCTCCATGCTATAAGGTAATGCCATTAATTTGTGTTCCATAATTTTTCCTCCTTTATTAATTTAAAAAACCTCCCAATCAATGCATAATTCAACAATGATCTGGAGGTTTATATTTCTGTTTAGTATATTTTTAGCTTAATTTTTTAGAATATATTTCTTAATAACTCTCCAATATCTTTTTACTGATATTATCCTGTTTCTATATTCTCACTTTAACATTAGAATGTTTTATTGTCAATTTTGAATCTTTTTATTAAACTTCATACATTTTATCAATTTCTTTTTGAATTTCATCACTTTCAAGGAATTCATCAAAAAACATTATTTTGTCAAATAAACCTGTTGGTGTAATTTCAATGATTCTGTTACAGATAGTCTCGATGAAACTATGATCATGTGATGTAAATAATAACGTGCCTTTAAATGCAGCTAAACCATTATTCAAAGATTGAATTGACTCAAGATCCAAGTGATTTGTCGGCTCATCTAGAACTAGGACATTGGCCTGTGACAACATTAATTTTGACAACATACATCTTACTTTTTCACCACCGGATAAAACCTTAACCTGCTTTAAAGCCTCATCACCTGAGAACAACATTTTCCCGAGGAACCCTCTGATATATTGCTCACTTGGCTCTTTTGAGTATTGTCTTAACCAGTCTATAAGATTATCTTCACTATCTTTAAAGTATTCTGTGTTGTCTTTTGGCAGATAAGCTCTGGAAGTTGTAACACCCCACTTAAAAGTACCTGAATCCGGCTCAATTTCTTCCATTAAAATTTGTAATAATGTTGTTTTTGATAAGTCATTTTTCCCAAGTAGAACAACCTTATCCCCTTTTTCAATAATAAAACTTACATTATCCAATACTTTAACACCATCGATTGTTTTGGTCAGCCCCTCAACTACCAATATATGTTCACCAGCTTCTCTCTCTGGTGTAAAACCTACAAATGGGTATTTTCTTGATGATGGTTGAATATCTTCAACATTGATTTTGTCTAGGGCTTTCTTTCTTGATGTTGCTTGTTTTGCCTTTGACGCGTTGGAACTAAATCTATCGATGAAACTTTGTAGCTCCTTTATTTTTTCTTCTTTTTTCTTGTTTTGGTCATTCATTAATCTTAATGCCAGTTGACTTGATTCATACCAGAAGTCATAGTTTCCCACATATAGATTTACTTTGCCATAATCTATATCTAGCATATGTGTACATATTTTATTTAAAAAGTGTCTATCATGTGATACAACAATCAAAGTATTAGGATAATCCATCAGAAATTCTTCTAGCCAGGTGATGGCTCTAAAGTCCAGGTGGTTAGTCGGCTCATCCAACAGTAAATTGTCAGGGTTACCAAATAGTGCCTGGGCTAGTAATACTTTTACTTTTTCTCCACCCAAAAGCTCGGACATTTTTTTAGAGTGTATATCTTTTGTAATACCTAATCCCATCAGTAATTTTTCGGCATCGGTCTCTGCATCCCAACCATTTAGTTCTGCGAATTCACCTTCTAATACTGATGCTTTTATTCCGTCTTCATTGCTGAAATCTTCTTTTGAATAGAGAGCATCTTTTTCTGTCATGATTTCATAGAGTCTTTTATGTCCCATAATTACTGTATCTAATACAGTAAAATCATCAAATTCAAAATGATCTTGCTTTAATACTGCAAGTCTTTCACCTGGTGTCATTGATACATTACCTTGATTTGAATCTATTTCCCCTGATAATATCTTTAAAAATGTTGATTTACCAGATCCATTTGCACCTATTACTCCATAACAATTTCCAGCTGTAAATTTTATATTTACCCCTTCAAATAACTTTTGCCCTCCAAAACTTAAGCCTACGTCTACTACATTTATCAATTTATTTCTCCATTCTAAATTCTCAAATCAAATAATGATTTGATTAGTTTTCTATATTAAATATTTTATGTCCCTTACTATTCTAACCTATCTTTGACTTCAATGCCACTGTCTTATAACTCTATTCCCAATTTTTCCAAATATCTGTTTGATAGCCTATTGTTGCTTTCTTTCCATTACGAACAACAGGCGTCTTTATTATCCTTTGGTTTTCTAGGATTTTTTGTTCTATATCTTCATCTCCAAGATATTTGATTAGTGCTAACAGGTCCTTATCCTTGCAGTTCTGGTCGATTAGGTTTTTGTATCCTCCTACTGCCTGTATAACACTTAGGAGTTCCCCTTTACTCATTGTTTTCTCTGTTATGTTAATAAGTTGGTATTTTATTCCTCGTTCTTTAAAGTATCTTTCTGCTTTTTTTGTATCGAAGCATTTAGGTTTTCCAAATATTTGTATGTTCATGATATATCCTCCATAATTTGGTTGTTTCCATTCAAAAATACTCTATCTTTTGGTCTTCCACAGAGCCATTGGATGATTTTTGATTCGATTTAATATATTTTTGTCTTCAAATAGCAGCTCCGGAATATATACACCATTTTCAAATCTATCTAGAAATTCTTTCTCATCTTTTGTAATAACCATTAATTGATTGATATATTCCTTAACGATTTTCTTTGCTACTTCCAACTCAAATTCATCTTTTCGTTTTATAACAGGCATAAGATCCGTTTTGATTTTTTGTTTTGTTATATAACTAATAGCATTAGTATCAAAGGTCTTGTTAATCTCTTTCGCTGAAATTGCCGCATAAAATACTACAGCCTTTCTAAGAAATGATTCTTGTAACTCATCAAAAATTCCAAAGCAAATCATGTTTCTAGTATCATATAAGTCTCTAGCTGCTGCCCTGCTAAGTAAAGCATTGATTTTACTTCCATAAATCTCGATAGGAGAAAGGATTTTAACCCTGTATTCTCTTGAAAAATGTTCTGTTATTATTGGTCTTTCTTCTGCTGGGAGAATATGTGCTCGCAGAGAATAGTTTATTTCAATCTTAATATTATCTCTATTGCCACTTACTCCAATATAGTCATAAACCCACGAGTCCAAGCTATGTGGATTTTTCGTTTTCTCATTTATTGTATAGCCTTGAGACAGCATATACCGATGAATGGTGCTATTTATCAACTCACGTTGTTCTAGCATTTCTTATCTGCTATTATTGATTAAATAATCCATATCGATATCTACAGAAAGTCGAGGCAAATTGAAAATTGTTAGGTTTATTGCTGTGCCACCTTTTAGAGCAAGACTTTCTCTAAGAAGGGGACTTGTGTTTAGATACTCTAGTATATCTGCCAGTCTTGTTACTTTCTCAACAGTGTCTCGAACAAAACCCAGTTCTCTAGCTTTTTTACCTAGGTAAATAATGTCGTAACTATACAAGAATATCAGCACCTTTCTCAGTTACTTCAAAAAGACCTACTGGCACCATCAGTTCCCATTCACGGTTGTAAGTATTTCGCCCATTAGTATCATTTAATAAATATCGCCTACTCTTTCCAACTCTTTCTTTGCAAATCTCTATGAAGTTATTTGATACCTGCATTTCTTTTTGATAATGCTGTAGTAGATACCCTACCCGCTGGTAGAGTCCTTGTGTGTTATAAACTTCTAAATATCGAAGTAACTTTGCTTCATCTAGATAATTAATATCTTCAAGACAGTTTAGAAGTTCCTCAAAGCCACCAATTTTATTATAATCATGTATGCTATCGATAACGGTTCTTTCCAAGTCAGTAATACGAACACCTATAGTATTACGGGCTTCTACTATCCCTTCTTCCATTCTTGATGCAATGTACTTATAATTCACATGATCATACTCAAAGATATTAAATTTGGTTTCTGATGAAACATAGACTTCATAAAACACTTGATTTGCATGACCATAATATTCAAAAGCACTATGGTGAGATATGTAGGCTGTGTTCGTTATAGCACATGCGATTTGATACCGTGTAGCTACGATTTGACCGGTTACTGGATTTATCACAGAATAGATATTATTCCGAACCTTTTTAAGTAATCCTTTTTTCATTAATCTATCTAGTTGGGAATACGCAGTTTTAATATTACCAGTTAATTTCTCTACCTCATTAATTGTAAAAACCGGATATTTTGCTAGTTGATTATAGACATCCACTTTATCACCTCATTTTATATTTAGCGCTATATTCTTTAAATACAGAGAATATTATTCTAATATTAAAATCATTTGTATTTTAATATTTTCAATATTAGCATATTATTCTTTAAATGTAAAGAATAACGTGATGTAATTAAAATAAAAGCCACTGAATTTATAATACACTCAGTGGCTTAAAATCTATATTACTTCATTTTCACATTATATGAAGTTTAACTAATCTTTGTAGTTAATTAAAGACCTCACATACCCAAATATATCTGGCAAATCTTTTACTTCTATTTTTGTAGACCACAGATCTATCAACTATTACTAGGCCTTCTTCAAGAATTTTTTCTGTTAAATCTACAGTAGATATTAACACTTGACGTTTAGAGATCCTTGCAGCATGATGGATAATATCCATCATATCCACTTCAACTGAATCACTAGAGTTACCATAGGGTAAGTCTACAACTGCTGCATCATAATATTTATCCATGTACTTTATATCTTTTTGGATTACTTGTCCTTTATAGCCATAATGTTTTAGATTTTCACGAGCTTTCATCGCAACCTTGTAATTAATCTCACAGCCTGTAATGTCATAACCCGAATGATGACCTTCTAAAAGTACCGTCCCTACACCACAACATGGGTCAATGATTTTTTTCGAAGTATCTCCTCTAGTTGCAACATTAAGAATTGCTTTTGCCGTATTAAGACCTAAAGAACTAGAATAACTATTGGGTTTTGACATGTGTTTTTTCCAAAGCATTGTATTGTAAACTAGAATACCAAAGTACCATATACCTTCATAAAAACTAACCCCATATAAATAATCAGGATGATCAAAGGATGGCAACCCTTCAAATCCATAACCGATTGCTTTGGTGATTGCTTTTCGTTCCTTCTCCTTAGGATCTGGTTTAGCTAAAGGCACATAATTAACTTTAAATCCTTCTACTGTATAGTTTTTTTCACTTATCTTATGAATAAGCTCCTCAAGGTCAGTTGCCTCTAACAGTATTTCTAACCTGCTCTTGAAGTAAGGGCTTAAAGATTCATCAATCCTTTTATCTGAGAAAATCGCCTTAGTTTCTATTGGTCTATTAAATAGCGACCTCATTTCAAGATCGCATAGATCTTTCTCAGAATCTTGATAATTGGTGCAATATATATATTGTGACACTTTAGTTCTCCTTACTCTAATAGAAAGACCCTCTAATATAATCAGTTTTCATTAACTTCTATAAATTGATCTATCTTCAACTAATCTAAATATGATTAAATCAACCAAACAGGAACAGCCCAAACATCTTTATTTATAGGTATTAAATCATCACTCATACAAATGATACTACCATTTTGGTATACTTTGCCTGTTTTTTCTAAAATCGAAAAATGACGACCTGCATTATTTTTGGGATTGGCACTCTTCTTTATTTCTATTGGTTGTAACAACCCGTTTTCTTCTATAATCAAATCTATTTCTTTTTGATCAGAATCTCGATAGTAGAATAAAGGTGCTCTTTTACCAGCATTTAAATAACTTTTAATAATTTCTGATACTACAAAAGTTTCGAAAAATACTCCTGACATAGCAGAAATTTCTAAAGATTCACTTGATGTCCATCTTGTTAAATATGCACATAGTCCCGTATCCATAAAATACATATTTGGAGCCTTTACAATCCTTTTTAATGCATTATTGAAATAAGGTTCGACAAGTACAATAATACCTGATGCAATCAAAAGTGATAACCATTTTTTAGCGGTTGGCGAGGTTATTCCCACATCTTTAGCAAGTTCTGAATAGTTGACCATTTGACTTGTTCTTGCTGCACAGGCTGTTAAAAAGCGATGAAACTGCATTTCATCTGCAACTTGTGTTAAATTTCTAATATCACGATGGATATATGTATCTACATATGATGCATAAAATCTTTCAATACTTTGTTCCTTTGTAAAAAGGGCGGGCATGGAGCCTTTGTATATACGTTCATATACTTCATGTAAGTTCATCTTTTTTGCAACTTGAGATCTCATTAGCAATCTTTTGGTATCTGTTGTATAAGGCTCATTAGGCAACTTATTTAGTTCTGATACAGATAGTCCCTGCATTGGTAATATTCCTACCCTGCCCGCAAGACTTTCACTTACATCTTTCATCATATGAAACATTTGTGAACCTGTAAGCCAAAAGTCACCATTTTGTTTATTCTTGTCCACATGTAATTTAATATATGGTAGTAATTCAGGTGCATATTGTATCTCATCAATAATTACTGGTGCTTCATATCTTTGTAAAAAAAGTAGGGGTTCTTCTTTTGCTAGACTTCTTGCTACTGGATCATCTAGGCTTACATATTTTCTGTTCTTTTTGGCAACATGTTCTAACAATGTAGTTTTTCCTACCTGTCTTGGTCCTGTCACCAGTAATACAGGATATGTGTTAGATACTTCTTCTACAACTGACGCTAATGCTCTATTGATAAACATAACAACCTCCCAGTTAAGTTTTTCCGTTTGATTTAAAATCTAATTTTATATTAAACGATATATTAGAAAAAATCAAGAAAAATCAGTGTGATTTAAAGTTATAGTTTAAATCACACGCACTATTACAAAATTAATTGCATTATAATAGTTTAACTTAGTAAGTATAGTGATTACTTAGATCCCACTCCCATACTTCCTGAAATTTTTTAACATATTGATATCGAACAACCTCTACAAGAATAACTGCACTGGTTGGCGCCATTACAAATGATGTAAGATTAGGATGCTTTCTTGTTAAACGATTACCCCACTCAAGAATTTCTTTATCATTAGATAAAATTCTGGCTTTGCCTGTAATCGTCAATGCGCTGATATTATTTATGTTATCTTGATGTAATGAACGATCGTCAACTAAAATAGAAATATTCTCATCATTAGTAATTAGATTGAATTTCCCTGTTTGCCTAGGTGTTGCAAAAACTATATATTTCAGGTCAATGCTGGAAGCAAAGGTAATCAAAGAGGTAACCGTAATACCCTTCCCCTGTGTAGCAAGTACTGCAAAAGCTTGAATTTCTAAAAGTTCTCTTATATCATTTTCAAGAGATTTTGCATTTTCTCCATTAGGATAATTCTTCTGTATCTTTAAAAATATTGGTTCTTCAAATTTTTTTACCATCATAATACTCCTTAACTTTATAATATTGGAGAATAAGTTATATTTCTTGTATTGTATCATTCTCTAAAATTTATCTTTTTTAGAGTTTTAAAACACTCTAAACATGCATATTGTTGATAAATTATATGGATTAAGTGACTACCTTATTCTTACCTATTTCCTTGGCACGATACATGGCTTGGTCCGCTCGGTACATTAGCTGATCTTGGGTTTGTCCCGCAACATACTCTGATACTCCGATGCTCACCGTCAGTTGATAAGCCAAAAGTTCCTCGTCATTTTCAATCCTGTTTCTAAGCGCCTCTAGTGTCACCTCCGCCGTAGCAATATCCTGATCAATCGTTCCAGCGAACTCGTCGCCACCAATCCTATAAATGTTGTTGTTTTTCAAATATTCTCTTGCCACATTGGCTGTCCTTGCCAGCGCCAGATCCCCAGCTATATGCCCGTGGGCATCATTAATCTTCTTAAAATCATCGATGTCGAAAAGAAACAGGCAAAGGGACTTGCCGGTTCTGTCCGCTTCCCTAATCATTTGATTCAAATCCTCGTCCATGGCCCTTCTGTTTAAAAGACCTGTGAGCACGTCCGTTGTTGCAAGCTGCATAATACGATGCTGGTATCGCCTTATAAGTATTACCGTGATACAAACCACCATCAAAACCACTACAATGACAATCGCCAAGTTTACAAGATGCTGGCGAAATAGCGCCGAATGTAAAGCCTCTGGGTTATTTTTCACCACAATATACCAGTCCAAATCATTGATGTATTTAGTGAAAACATAATTGTTATTGATACTACCTTCGGGTCTTAGCACTTCAAAATCTTCCTTATTATTTAGAATACGCTCCTTCATGTCCGAATTGCCCAACTGGGAAAAATAATTAATATTTTTAATGGCCGAATCATCTGTGGCCACCTGAACAAAACCTTTGGTGTCTATCAGAAGGATGTCAAGCTGAAGCAGTTCTTTGTAATATGATAGAATACTTTGTATCTCGCGCATTTCTAAGCCTACCCCAATGACGCTAGCAATCTTATCTCCCTCATTCATGATTTTACTGTTAATGAAAATAGAAAGAGTGTCTTCATTTGCCTGATCCGTGTCTACATCCAGAGCATAGTCCTTCCCAGATTTGACAAAATCATAAAACCAGACATCGTGGCTATCCACTGTGGATATTTTTTTCAAAATCCCATCTGCATTGTAATAATTCCCCGAATTTCCGGAAACCAGAAAAGCTGAACTATAACCATATTTTACTTTGATCCCATTTAGATACCGGGTTATGGCTGTCTGATTTTGTTTATCTTCCTCTGCAAGCCAAGACTTGACAAAGGAATCGTTGGCCATGGTAAGCCCCACAAAAATCGGCTTGGTTAGTTCATTCTGAATCTCGGCGTAAATGGTCATAGCCGTCAGTTTAGTGATATTTTCCGCATCGTCCTGAATGATTTTATTGCTGGCTTTATAGTTAAGAATACTGGTTATAAAAAAGCCAAAAATGATAATTCCAACAATTAGGATGATGAACCGGATATTCGATTTTTTATTCATAGTGCACACTCAATTCCTATTTAATAGTCTTTCTTATTTCGTGGGATATAATTACTGCTTGGGGCTTTTCTTTCAATTGTAATCTATTTAGACATTTATTTAAACCTGAAAAATACTACCAGCTATATTTAACTCACTATTATTCTTTAAAATATTTATTTTATCATTCTTATATTTCATATTATTTTTATTATAAGAGTCTTCTTCTATGGTATAAAAAGGAATATAATGAAACTGTATTAAATACTTGCACAAGGAGGTGTCATCTATGCCAAGAAATCAAGCTGTATATGAAGTGCTTAAGAAAGATGGTAACTTTGAAATTAGAAGTTATGAATCATTCTTTACAGTAACTACCAATGAATCTAATATAGGCGAAACAATGGGTTTCAATAAATTGTTTTCTTATATCAGCGGTAATAATACAAATAAGGAAAAAATATCAATGACAGTGCCAGTGATAAATGATTTAAACGAAAATCATAAGACAACTGAATTCGTGATGCCAAGACAATTTACTGAGAAAGGTCCACCTAATCCTGATGATCCAAGCGTTACTATTCGTAAATATGAAAAACGTTTGATTGCAGCTATTACTTTTTCCGGAAATATTGATTCTGATAAGATTTTGTATTTTAAAAATCAACTAATAGAATGGCTAAATAAAACCGGATGGAAACCACCTAGTGATTTTCTTCTGGCAAGGTATAACTCTCCGTTCAGTCTTCCAATTTTTCGAAGAAATGAGATCCTCGCTATTCTAGAAGATTGATATTAATATATTATTCAGGAATCCTTTCATTCCAACTAGATTGTCTAGATGAATGAGAGGATTCCTTCTTTTACTAGTTGTTTATATTAGATTTCTATTTTCCTTTTTTTTCAATCTGTTTGTTAATAGTAAAATAAAACATAACAAGACCTGCGCTAAGTAACACTCCTCCTAAAATATCAGTTAACCAGTGCACACCTGAAAAAAAGCGCCCTATAACCATAAGTCCTGTAAAAACACCACAAAAAGCATTAACTTTATTTCTTGCATTGTTGTTTGTGATTAAACGACTAAATTGCATCATAGCAGTAGGCATAATACACATGACAAGCATGGTAGTCGAGGATGGATAAGAAGCCTCTAAAAAGCCGTTTATCAAAACGGGACGGTAATCTATTATGAAGAATTCAAAGAATAAGTATGCAATGAAAACAATAAGATAAAAACCACCCAAGACTAAAATACTTCTATCTAACTGAAATAGACTTCTTCTTTTAATCAACTGAAATAATCCCAGCATTGCAAAACCAAAAGTAATAAATAATGCTAAAATACTTACCCAATCTGTAATGTTGTAAAGTGTCATATTAATACCAATCAAATTGTGTATCCACCCATTTAACGTTGCAAATCCAACTAAGGATTCTTTAGGTCCAATTGGTTTAACATCAATAAATTTAACCATAAGTGTAAATAGTACAAAAGACGTCAGCAAACTTGCTGAGATAATGAAATTTTTAGTGTTCTTTGTTTTCATAAAAAAACTCCTCCTGATAATGTATTGGCAATGTGCCTACATATACATTAATCGGAGAACTTCATAAATGGTAGAATTGTATTGTCACATCAGTGATACGATTAGTATCATTGACTTTTTAACAGCAAAGAAGCCTTTGTAATCAATAGAATAAAGGAAAAAGTAGCAATATAAGGTTGAAAGGAAGCTAAAAAAATCAAAACACTTAAAATACTCAAAAAAACCGATATCTTACTTTTTCTTTTTACCCAAATTCTATTATCCCAGTTTTGTAGTGTCAATAACAGAATTCCAAAAATAGTTATAGATAAGATAATTACAAAATAAATCACTTTAATATTAATTGGTATTTCTTCGATTGAAAGTAATGATACATGTCTTATAAAATCCCCATCTTTTTGACCAAACAGAGGAATGAAGATAAGTAAGAAAAATGCTAAGTCTAATAGTCCAAAAACTAAATCTCTAATTTGCTGAATTTTTATTTCACTATCTTTTTGAGCAATAGAAAGCAACTCTTTGGATGACAGAAATTCGTCAATAGTAATATTAAAAAATTCTGCGATAGCTTTTAGGGAATCAATATTCGGATAGCCTCTTCCAGATTCCCATTTTGAGATTGCTGTTCTTGAAACAAACAATATCTCAGCAAGTTCTTCTTGGGTTAAGCCCTTTTGTTTTCTAAGTTCCTGTAATTTTTCATTAAACTCCAAATAATCCACCTTCTTTTCTCTAATATGTTTTCTGCTTCATAGCGATTATTTTTTCATCTCGATTAATATAACTTCAAACCATTTAGTTTATGCATCTTTTTTGGCAAGAGATAAATTTCTTTTATTATGAATTAATAACATTTGTAATCGTCAGTTTATTGATTGCTTGGATTTCTCTTCCATACTATTTATACCATATAGCATAGCATAGCATATTATAGTATAGTATAGTATAGTATCCAATTATAGGTGATATTCCATACCCCATAAAAGGTACAGGAAAATTTCCAAATAAAGTAGCTATCACTATTAAACTATAATATAAACCAATACATATTGATAAACGTCGAAATTCTTTTGGTGGAAACAAGATAAATGAAAGTGGTATTAAAATCAATGAAATAATTCCCATTACCATCAAAATAGGTGACATATTGTTTAACAAACCCAAAATTCCTTCAACATAACTAACAGGGGCTAATTTATCAAGAAATATCCAAGATAAAATCATTAATAAAATAAGTATTAATGAAATAACATATCTAAGAATAGGATTTAAATTTATTTTCTTATCAAACAGAATGATTACTATAGGAATAGAAAAACCCATTAGCTGAGATGCATCAGGTTGTAGGACCAGTAGTATCGCAATGCTTACTATAAAAATCAATGCATACTTCACTCTTTTTTTTATTAACAAATTATAGGATGCTACTATAGTTATGGGTAAAACTATCATAGCAACATTCACATTTATTATCCCTAATTTTATCCACCTGTGTACACCATCTGTACCATTCCCAAACAGTGTAAGAAATAACAGTGTTAATGATATAGCTATAATAATTTTGTCATTGATTCTGACCCTCTTATGGATAAAGATTAATGCCATTAAACCAAATATAATCATAGCAACTAGATTCTGTAGGGATATACTTATTGGCACATCATTACCAACCATGCCTATTATACCGATTAAAATTGCTGGTATTATTGTTCCTATTTTATTAAAGCTTAGGTCTTTCTTTATTTTATTCATCTTTTTTCCTCTATCACCAGGTAAAGCCTCCTGTCAAATTAACTCAAAGAACAAGCTTTCTGGCAGCGGTTTAGAAAATAAGTAACCTTGTGCAAAGCAGCAACCCATCTGGGATGCAATTAATCGCTGTTCTTCAGTTTCGATTCCTTCTGCAACCGTTGATAAACCTAAACTATGAGCGAGTTGTATCACATACTTCACTATGACACGGTCCTTATCGTTTGTTACAATTCGGTCAATATAGGATTTATCAATTTTCAAATGCGTAAAAGGTAGTTTTGCTAAATAGCTCAATGAGGAATACTGAATACCAAAATCATCTAGGACAATAGAAAAGCCCATTTCCCTAAGTTTACCTAGTTGAATATTCGCAAATTCGAAATCCTTAAGAAAACTATGCTCCGTAATCTCGAATTTCACCTGTGCAGTGTTAATTTGATAACGGGACACTAATTCCTTTAATATAGTAATTAGATCAGTTGAAGCAATGGTTTGAGCGGACAAATTGATAGATAACATCAACTCATCAAGTTCTTCTTGATGCCTACTCAAAAACTCGAAAGATTTTCTCATAACCCATTCATCGAGTTTTAGAACAATTCCCGACTCCTCAGCAATTTTAATAAACTCTAATACGCTGACCTTGGGCTCATTTAACCATCGTATTAAAACTTCAGCCCCTTCCATCGCACCGCTATCAAGATGATATATTGGCTGAAAAAATAATGAGAAATGATCATCACTTAAAGCTGTTAGCATCTTTGTTTCTAAATGTAAACGATGCTCCATGGCTAAGTATAAGCTACTCTCAAATCGAACATAACTACCCCTTCCCCGACGCTTGGACTCATGAAGTGTATAATCTAAATTCCTAAATAATAAATCTAGAAGTTCTCCATCTTGGGGAAAGACCACTGAGCTCATTGATATCGTTGGTGTATAACTCACTTCCTTTAATTGCCATTTTTTATGAATAAAACTCTTGATACGTTCAACATCTTCTTCCATTAAGAGATTGAGGTCATTTGAATTAGATTTATACTTTTTATAGAGAATGAAATCATCTCCAGACCATCTATAAACTTGGATGTCAGGGCAATATACTTTAAACATTTCCGCTAATTGCTTTAAGAACAAATCTCCATAGCTATGTCCATGTAAATCGTTTAAGGCATTAAATTGATCAATATCCATATAAAAAAGCGCAAAATCATTTCCCGCTACAATATATTTCTCCATATCTCTTTCAAAAGCAAAACGATTACTTAAACCTGTTATTGGATCTTCATAAGCTAAGCTTATGGCTTTAAGTTCGTGTTCTCTTTCTTTTGTTATGTCTATACCAAAAGAAGCAATATACGTTCCCGATGCCTCAACACCATCTACAATAGAATTATTCCATAGAGTATAAGCTACTGTTCCATCTTTTCTAACTATCTTTTGCTCAATATTATTAACATTGCGATTTTTCTTTAAAGTGCTAATCATTGCTTCTAGCATCGGTTTTTCTGATTCTTCCACATAAAAATCAAGCCAATGTTTACCGACTAACTCCTTTAATTCACGTCCTATTAATTTAAGGTAATAGTAGTTGGCATCTATTACTATTCCTTCTGTATTCCAAATTACAATAGCTACTTGGGAATGGTCAAGAACCGTATCGATAAATCTTTGTTTATCTAGTAAATGACCAATTTTCTCTTTTAATTTTTCTTCTAAAGTAATAGATTCATCATATGCAGCCTCGAGCGTTTGATGCTGAATCAGAAGTTTTTGATTTAGTTCTAGAATATGTCTGTAATCTAATTTCACTAAAAAATAGAGTGCACAGGAAGTTAACGTCACATAAAGCCAACCTTTATAGGTCTGCATATTAGCATAGTGAGCTGGGTCTTGTGTGAACAGTTGTAATAACTGATCTGAGAAAAGTATCCAAAGAAAGCCTAAAATTGCATACCCAATTACTGTTCTCCATGGCTTCTTTGTTAGTCCAGAGTTATACATGGTATAAGTTTTATCTTCTGGTTTAAAAAATGGCATCCTATCCTCCGATAATCTTGCTTTGACACGTAAAACAATCTTTTAATTACATACCCATTTTAATGAGAAATTCAGCTCCACTAAGCTCCAAATATCTTTGTATCATTATCACAATTTTAACCTTATAGGAAGATTTCCACAATGGTTAATACATTATTATGTAAATGATGACTCCTTTGTTCTCTGATTTATTTTGAGGCGTTAATTTTAAAATTTGGTAAACTTATTATCCACATGGATGGAGTAATTTTAAAAACATATCAATCTGCGCTCTCTATTTATTAGATAATCTCTTTAATGGAGTTTCTTTTATAAAATTGTATTGTAAGCGCAATGAACATGAATAATATACCTGAAACACATACTCCTGTCCAACCATAGTGAACAAAGCTGTAAGTACCAAGGATAGAACCCAGTGAGCCTCCTATAAAATAGGATACCATGAAGACAGTATTTATTCGGTTCCTAGCTTCTCCATTTAGTGCATATATTCTGGTCTGGTTTGATATTTGGCCCGATTGTATACCAATATCAAGCAAAATGACTCCAATAATAAGTCCCCATAAATGCATTCCAAACAGCCCGAAAAATACATAGGACAAGGTAGATAAAACCATAGCAAATGTAAGAGTCATCCATGCGCCTCTTTTATCAGCAATCCTTCCAACGATTGGTGAGGCTAGAGCACCAGTAACTCCCACAAGTCCAAATAAGCCCGCTGCCTCTGCGCCTAATTTGTACACAGGGCTTTCAAGCAGAAATATTAATGACGTCCAGAATATATTAAAGGTGGCAAACATCAAGGCTCCTGTAATGGACGCCTGCCTTAGAACTGGTTCTGTCTTAATAAAGTGCCACATTGAAAATAAAAGCTTACTATACTTAATATTGGATGCAGATTGGCTATCTGGAAGAAACAATCTCATTGACAATGCAAGGAGAATGATTATTACAAATGCAAGTATGAATACTATTCTCCAGCCGTAGTAAGCACCTATTAAACCACTGAAGGTTCTCGATAGCAGTATTCCAATTAAAAGGCCGCTCATTACACTTCCGACCGTCTTGCCTCTTTCCTTATGATCGGATAACTGGGCTGCAAAGGCTACCACTAGATGAGGAGTAACATTTGTAAAGCCGAGTGCAAATGATGATATAAGAAGCATTTCAAGGTTTATTGAGAAGGATACCAGCAACAATGCTATTGAAGAGAGGATAAGCATCATTACTATCAATGGGCGCCGTCTTTTAATGTCACCGAGGGGTAATATAAGCAGCATACCCAGTGCATAACCTATTTGCATAAGCATTGGCACAAGGCCTATTGTTTCTTGGCTGGTATGGAAGGTTCTTGCAATATCAGAAAGGAGTGGCTGAGCATAGTATAGATTTGCAGCAACTGCCCCACAGGCCACAGCCATAAGAAAGATAAGTGGCTTGCTTAATTTATGTTGATTTGCTTCTAATCTTTTTTCCATAATCACTTATCCTTTTCACCTATCTATTGTTATCAAGTATTGTTCTTCCTAATCAGACGACAGCATTTCTACACATGGATAGAAGTGATATAACGCCATATCTATCTTTAACTCATTTAAAACAGATTAGTCAGAAAAGACTGTCTTTTTAATGTATTCACTCATATATTGGGGCAATAAATATCTATCGATATAATCATTGTCAAATCTTTTTTGGGATATATAAACTTGATTATCTATTAAGATTAAATACACAGATTTTTGTGCTAACTTATCCTTACTATATGAAATCAAATCTTTTTCTTTAACATTTTCATTATCTGAAGTATCAATTGGAATTTTATAATGTTCAAAATCTTGTTTAAATTTAAGCGGATTTTCTAATTTTTCAAATACTCCTGGTTCTATATTGATTTCCTTTTCGATTCTTTTCCATGTTTTATCAGTATTTTCAACATAATCAACATTAAATACATTTTGGGTATCATAATTAGATAAATCAGAATAATATGAATTTAATTTATCAAATAAATTTTCAGGGCAATATAGTTTACCATATTCGTGACCAAGAGATAAAAATTCATAAGAGGTGCCTGTTTTTACTTGGTATAAAGTTGACATATTATATTCCTCTGGTGAACTACCAGTTAGTATATATGACATGATAATATTTAAATAATCTGAACCCAAAGACTTATTGGTTATGTTAGCTATCGCTTCTCCTATCATATCTTCATCAATTTCTATGAAAAAGTTATCAACTGTAGATACATTGATATATTTTATATCATCCATCATGAACCAATCATCAATATAGACATATTTATCCATTGGCCAATATAGAATTTTTCCAGATTCAGCATAGACAATATCCCTTATAACTTGGCTGTTGGCTTCACGTAAAAATCCAACAAAACCTAACGGTATTGTGATAATAAAAATATTTATCACTAAGATTATCAAAGGTACAACAAGCCATCTTTTTTTAAGAAGTCGACCTTTTTTCACTTGTGTTTTACGTATAATTAAAAGAACTGTACTTATAATAATGAAAAATAGCGAAATACAAAATATTATCATCATGACAAAAAATGCAGCTAATGCTCCCATTTATGGTTTCTCCTCTTTTTTTGTTTTATCCTAAAAGACATTAGAGTAATTTAAATTACACGCTGTTTTTTATTATCCATAGCCCCATGTAAGTAAAGTCCATGCACCATTTTCTTTTCTGGCTAAATACCAACTAAAACCAGTATTTTCTTCGTCTGGTTCCCAAGCATCTCCTCCATTTTTTGGTGAATGGAAAGATGATTCAAATACAATGCACTCATCAAAACCAGCATCCTGTTTTAATTGGTTACAATAGTCTATACTATCTTTAGCTATGTCATCGCCCAAATATGAAATCTCATTAAGATCACAACCATCCCATGTGGCAAATTCCTTCTTAATTACTTCAATGGCAGAATCCATGTCTTGTTGGGAATAAATTTCTGACTTTCCATAGTCGATAGAAACACTATTCACGTCACCACCATTGAAACATCCAAAAAGGAAGACAAAAAATATAAATAAAATAATGATAATTACTTTTTTCATTATGATTCTCCTTTGAAATCTAATAAATTTATAAACCAAACTAGTTTGTTTGCAAATGGATTGAAGTGACTATTAATAATTAATTTGTTAAATTATATGTTTTATAGAATCAGCAAATCCATTTAGTGATGTTTGATCAGCAATAAATGAAAACTTAAGACATTGAAGCATATGTGTGCCAAATATCTCACCACTAATTTCTAAATGACCAATTCTATTAATTTTAAATTTGATTGTACTACCATAACAAATTTCTTTAAACAATACTTCAAATCTCTTAAGCTCAAATAATTCATTTATTTCTTCAGCAAATTTTCTAAATTCCTTTATGTCACATTCAAATTCTCCAACACCTGAAAAATCTTCGGAAATTATTCTTATAAGAAAACTTGTGTTATATGCATTACCACCTTTTTCGTCATCAGGAAAATATGAAAAGTTGAAAATTGACAAAATGTTTTTGCCATGTACTAAATCAAAGTCGCCCATTAGTTCCCCCTAATTTATTATTAATTATATTTGAATATGCAATTTCCTGAATATATTCTTACTTTTTTATTAAGATATTTATCCTTTTGTATATTAAATACATCCAATTTAACCATTTGTATTGGATTGGCTAAAAATCTTCTTAACCAATTTCTTTGTTCAATAAAAACTATACTACCTTCAGCTATATCTATTAAATCATTTATCAGATCAACACCATGTGTATGCCAGTGAGTAGTATTGTTGTTAATAACACATGTCCATTCATCCTTATATTCATAATAATAGAGGCTTATTGATAGATATTCATGAAAAACTATGTTAATAACTTCATCAGTTAACTTTACTTCCCAATTAAATTTTTTATATTGATTTAACTGTTCATAAATTTCATTAGTTTTCATTTAAACTCCTGTTCTAATAAATTAAATTATCTTTTCCTAAATATGAAAATTTCAAAATCCTGCATACTTTGAAATCAAGGCTATGTCATGGACTAATTGCTCAAAGGATTCCTTATCCCAAAATCTTGGATGCATATAGCCATGAGCTACACTATTTCTATTATCACCTCTATCAGTTGTCTGAGATTCCAAATAATATGTTTTAATTTCTTCAAGCATTTTAACTAACTCTTGATTTTTGGATTTATTTTCCGAAATAGCAAGTTTTATTAGTCCCATACCAACTTTACGCTTTCGTGGTTTACCTGTTTCATCTAGAATTTCAATACCATACTCTGAAGTTGTCGATCGAATTATTTCCTCCAAATATGCATATGCAAAAGGTGATAATATGGAATATGAATTTGGATAAGTTGAATATACTTCCTTAACAACATCCCAATCAGGCAACCAATTCCAATAATGTGCATAATTCATAATTTCATCAAAATCATCGATAATACTCATTTACTATTTCATCCCCTACTTTATTTTTCTCTGCTATTAATCCTATCAAAATATCAAATCTATGTTCTTATCAGGAGACAGCATGTTTCCACATGGATGGAGCAATTTAAAAACATATCAAATTGCCCTTTAAAAATTCACCAATTTATGTCGTTGGTAAATATTTCGAGAAAACATCTACATATCTGGACCCAAAAGTTATACTTGTGATTCTTGTATATGGAATCTTGACAAATTCTTTATCCCAAATACCATCAGCATCAAAATTTCTAAAATATACAAACATAGAATGCACACCTTCAATTTTACCAATAACAAATTGAGATTCTTCCACGTTTATATTTTCTTCTTCTATAACGATATTTTTACCAATTCTTTTTAAACTGTTAAATATTGTTTCCCAATCTGTTAAGTCTAGATCTGGTACTATTAATTTTTCGATGTTACCTTCAAGTATATTAATTTCAAGGCATTTGTCATCTTTGATTTCTATTTTAGTTATATCTCTAAATCGTCTTATTGAATAACCATCTAGTAGAAAGTCATCTTCTTCTATACCTAGAAACAATTTGTCATTACATTTCAAAGGAAAATAGTAGAAATAGTTTTCATCATATTTGAAATAGACTCTACATAGCTGAGGTGAATTAATACTTTCACTGATTAATTTTTTTATTTCAGTCTTCTTCATTACCAGTAATCCCTTCCTTTAATCAAATTTGCCCATAAGTAGATTAAGCGGTTCAAAGCAACTTATCCATAATTTAATCTGCCCTCTGAATTATCGAAAGCCCAGAATAGATTCGCACCCTCTTTTTCCCAATATATCGATGGTTTATTTTTTCATATTTATCTTTTGATAAAATCTTATAACTTGAAGAAATATTTAAAAGTTTTGCGAAAATTGATTTTCGCTCAATGATTATATTATTACCTTTAAGGATATCAATGATAAATCCAGCCATTTTTTCTGTTTCCATATGCCAATGATTTCCACTATTATTTATATCCAGCATTTCATTTGCCTCGGCTGCATATAGAGTTAAATATTCATTGAGACTTATAATTAGCAAGCCATCATCAATACTTTCAATATGCAAATTTGGATCATAATCATTGAGTAATTTTTGTAATAGTTTTGTATCCATTGATATTTTCCTCCAGGTACTATTAAATCATCTGTTTAACAACGTAACAGTCTCCACATGGATAGAGTGTACATCACGTCATATTTTTGACTTTTGTTTGGTAATATATCTTAATCTGAAAATTCATTAAATAACACTTTCAATTCTTTTTCATCATATAAATTGCCATTACTCATAAATTTTTCAATTTCTACTTTTCCATCTTCCATAAATTCAATCTCCCATCTTTGCCCCGGTACTGCAACCTCAACCATTATTGAATCAGGCCTAACTTTATTTAGACAGAAATATATTTTATTTTCTATTAGATGATTAAGGAAGTTATTAAATTTTCTTAAACTATCCATTCGATTCTCCTTTTTTATATTTATGTTTTTTATTAAAAAAACAATTTATTTACGAACTAATAATGATATTGTTTCCACATGCCCGGTCCAAGGGAACATATCAACACACTCCACACCAGACACAACAAAACCACCCTCGACCAGTCTTGCAACATCACGGACCATCTTACCAAGACCACAACCAACATAAACAACCCGCTCAACATTAGAATAAATAATACTCTCAATCACAAAAGGATCAACACCACCACGAGGAGGATCCAAAATAACAACACCCTCTTCAACAAACATAGAAGAAGAAATAACATCCTCAACCCTACCAGCAATAAAAGAAAAATCAGACAACCCATTAACCTCAGCATTATTGACTGCCAGGACAACAGCCTCCTCAAAAACCTCATAACCCCTCACCTTAGCCCCAGCCTTACCTAAATGAACACCAAGACTACCAACACCACAACATAAATCATAAACGGTAGAAGATGAAACATCCCCCACAAACTTCTCCACAATACTAAACAAAGAAGAAGCCCCCTCCAAATTCACCTGAAAAAACGAACCAGAAGAAACCTCAAAAACACTACCATCTATAATAAACTCAATATTATCCTTAAGAGTAGAAAACTCGTTTCTCAAATCACACAACAACAAATCAAGATTATCACCCTGACCACATTCTAAATTAATCTGAAAATCACTACCATTGGTGCGAAGCATAATCTTATCAGGAAAAACATTATATGCTCCAGCAAGCTCCTCAATTCTACCCTTGATTTCCAAGAAAAAATCAGGAATAAGCAAACACTCCCTTATAGGCACAAAACTATTAGAACCCTTCCTATAAAAACCAAGCTTATATTCACCATCCACAAAAAAACCATGAAAAACAACCTTATTTCTATACTTCCACCTATTTTGCATACCAACAATGGATGGAGTATCAATATTTATCCTACCAATCTTAGAAAACCCCTGCTTAACCCAATTCCCCTTATATACTAGCCCCTCATCATAATTAACATGCTGCAAGGAACAACCCCCACAAGTGCCATAATGCATACAAAAAGGAGTAGCTCGCATATCACTTTTAGTTGAATAAGCAATAACCTCACCTTGATCAAATTTCTTCTTGCTATGGGTTATCCTAACATTAACCAATTCACCAGGTAAGGCATCCTTAACAAATATAACCTTGCCATCATGTCTTGTAACACCATTACCCTCTTCTGTTATATCAGTTATCATTAAATTCTTAATCATCATAATACCCACTCCTAAAATATTTCCTTAATAGACATTATATCACTAACAACTAAAAGAGGGTGAGAATAAATAAATCCTCACCCTCAAATCTATAATTAACTAATCTTTTTTATTAATTTCATTATTTATCATATTTCTTATGTAACAACAAATTCTGAACTAATGCCTTAATGATTTCAATAAATAATATACCAGCAGTAATATACAACAAATACATATAAACCGGTAACGATTGAAAAACCTCAAGCACCAACTCAAAATACAATAAAAAGCTCAACAATATAACCAAAAAAGTACTAACATACTTACACCAATTTTCTCTCCTAAATAACTGATAGATAACGTACAATACAGCCAAAACTACAATAACTAACAACACCAACTTGTACATATCAACCTGACTATTGCTCATCCATGTAGAAATAAACTCCTTTTTCCTGATAATAACATGATGGTTGACACCAACCTTCTTACCACTTAAATCATCAAGAAAAAAAATACCTGCTCCACCAATTACTTGTAACAAGGATAGAAAACCAAGGACAATGTAACCTACCTTCTTTTTCATATTGTATCCCTTCACCTATTTTCCAGTTACAGACTTCTCACCAGCAAGTGCCCAACCGCACCATCCATCAGCAAACAATGATACATCATCATAACCAAGAACCATAGCATCCCATAAAATCTCAGCTGCTCTATACCCACCACCACAATAAAATGATAGATGCTTACTAGTATCAACACCAGCCTTCTTCCACATTGCTTCAATCTCGTAACCATTTCTCATAGTAGTATCTAGACCTCTATAGTATAACATAGAGCTAGAATTACCAACACCAGCATAACCAAAAACGGCTCCTTCAATACGACCAGCCTTATCAAAATAGCTATAACCTGAAGTTTCTCCTCTGTACTCTTCAATAGTCCTGTTATCAACTAACATAAATTTACTGTCACTTAACTTAACCTTTACTTCAGCAACAGTATCAATAAGATCAGGATTTTTTGGAGTTGTTGTGCCAAAGTCACTTATAGCAGCACCTTTATTTGACTTAGTTTCTAGCTTAAAGCCTGCATCTGTCCAACCAGATACCCCACCACTCATAACATAAACCTCATTAACTCCAAGATATTTCAAGATAGTAGCATAACGACAAGCAAATATTGGATCGCCTGTAACTACAACTGTACTACCAACACTAATACCTTGTGATTTAGCTAAATCAAATAAAACGCTATCTTCCTCTAATAAATAAACATTATCCTCATCATCGAAGCTATCACTATTTACATGAATTGCACCTGGTACATGACCTTTTAGATAACCTGACTCTTCTTCAGTACCCCAGCTAATTTCAACAATTTTCAAATCCTCAACTTTGCCGATTTCTGCTACTTCCTTACCATCTATAAGGTCCTTAACTACCACAGGTGGTACATAAAGCTTATAGTTTTCATAAGCAACCAGCTTATCTTCCCACTTATTTAAGTCAAATACTTTAATGTCCTTGACACCTTGACTAGTTAGATAGTCTGCTACTTTAACAGCATCCTTACCATTTTCATCATAAATAACAACCTTAGAATCCTTATCAATACCTTTGTTTTCCATGTATTGTTTTAGTTGCTCATCTCTTGTCATACCATCAAGGTTTTCTTTATCGTCATAAGTTGCAGTCAACCAATTTACTGAAAAATCTGTTGCCCCTTCAATATGACCACCTTTTTTATTATTTTGTGTAGCCCAGCCTGCATATGTTTCATTAGCTCTTCCATCAACTACAATATCAGCTGATTTAACTTCATCAATTGTAGCAATAGTATAGTTGCCTAGTGTTTTTGCATCTTTATTGCATCCTACTACTAAGAAAGACATCATTAGCAAGCAAGTCAACATAATCCATAAACTTTTTTTCATTTTTTATAGCCTCCTTTTATTTCACTATCCCTTATTATATTAAATATTTATCTCAAATAAAGGGGAAAGTCAAACTTTCTATTAAGTTAATTTTTATATAAATTTTATTTATGGAAATAGAAAAAACAAAAGGATTAAACCAAGAACTTAGCATGATTTAACCCTTTAATAATTTATTATTCTATGTTATATTCTTTATTTATTTTTTGTAACTGTTGTTCCTAAGTTAATCATCGTTTCCTCTAGGTCAATTACCATGTTGCCTATTTCCTCGAATCTTTCTTGCTTTATACCCTTATCTAGAACATTATTAGCATTATTTACTACAGAATCAAAATCACTCTGGATTTTTTCCAGTTTGTGTCGGAGCTTAATAATATCCTTGCATCTTGCTCTCTTTTCTACTAATATATCAGCTGGTTCGCCCTCATCTGTTGCCAAGTCAAACTCTGACACCTCATTTATCACCTGCACTACATGATTCAGCTCCGCCTTTATCCTCTCAGCAAAAGCAATCTTTGATTCATCCTCACCATGTACCAAGAAAACTTTTTTAGGGAATTTCTTGAAAGCAGACAGCCAATCAAATAGTCCATCCTTGTCTGCATGACCTGAGAAGCCTTCAAGGCTGTATACTTCGGCTTTGATTTTTATTTTTTCTCCAAATATGAAAACTTCCTCCGCTCCTTCAACGAGAGATCTCCCAAGTGTACCAGCAGCCTGGTATCCAACTATAACCACACTAGAAGTATCCTTCCACAGATGATGTTTTAGATGATGCTTAATTCTTCCTGCTTCAGCCATTCCACTTGATGCGATTATTATCTTTGGTTCATTGTTGAAGTTTAGTTCTTTGGAATCTTTACTTTCTCTTACAAATACTAGATTTTTAAAATCTAAGGGATTGTCACCTGATAGTATATAGTTCCTTGTTTCTTCATCAAAGTCCTGAGCATTTCTTCTGAATATTTCTGTGGCACTAATTGCCAATGGACTATCAATGTATACCATTATATTTTCCAATATTTTTTTGAATTCATCATGGTGTTCATAATACATATTTAATTGGTAGATAAGTTCTTGGGTTCTGCCTACTGCAAAGGATGGTATGACTACAGTTCCGCCTCTTTTTATGGTCTTGACGATTATATCAATAAATTCTTCTAGGCTTTCTTCTATTGTTTCGTGTTTTCTATTGCCGTAGGTTGCTTCCATAATTAGATAGTCTGCTTCTTCAATAGTGACCGGATCATTTAGAATTGGCTTATTTTTCATGCCTAAGTCACCTGAGAATACTAGCTTGTTAACTTTACCATCTTCTTCTACCCAGATTTCTACTATAGCTGATCCTAGTATGTGTCCTGCATCTCTAAATCTGAACTTGATGCTAGAGTCTATTTGAATATTCTGTTCATAAAGGTATGGCTCTATTTGTTTTAGGGATTTTGTTGCATCTTCCATAGTATAGAGTGGTTCTACAAGTTGTCTACCCAGCCTTTGGGCTTTTTTGTTGTCCCATTGTGCTTCTCTTTCTTGAATGTAGCCACTGTCCTTTAGCATGATGTCTACTAAGTCTGCTGTAGCATCTGTGCAGTATATTTTTCCCTTAAAGCCTTTTTTAACTAATAATGGTATTCTTCCTGAGTGATCTATGTGCGCATGACTAAGAATCATGAAATCTATAGTTGTTGGATCAAAGCCAAATTCTTCCCTGTTTTGGCTTTCTATAGTTTTATTTCCTTGGTATAGTCCACAGTCTATTATGAATTTGTGGGTTTTTGTTGTTATGAGGTAGCATGATCCTGTTACTGATGTTGCTGCCCCTAGGAATTTTATTTTCATGATTAATCCTCCTTCATTACGCTTTCTGGTTTTTCTTGTTCTTCTGTTATTTTGTTTAAGGCTTCTAGTTTTTTGTTTATTTCATCTAGCTTGCGGTGGATGTCTTCTATTATTATTTCTGCTTTAAGGTTTATCTTATAGTCGTTTTTGGATCTGATTCTGTCTTTTTCTTCTTGTCTGTTTTGGCTCATCATTATTACTGGTGCTTGTATCGCAGCCAGGCAAGATAGTATTAGGTTCAATAGAATGAAGGGATATATATCAAATGGTTTGGATAGCATATATGAGTTCACTGCTATCCAAACTATTAATATGAGAAAGAATATGATTATGAATGTCCAGCTTCCTGCGAAGTTGGCTAGTTTGTCTGCTGCTTTTTGTCCTAGGGTCAAGCTACTCTTACTTTCCACATGGTAGTCTTTTGATATTCTTTCTTGTAGTAGTGTGTGTAGTATTTCTTCTTCTTCTGTATTTTCTTGGTCTTCTAGGATATCTTTTTTTGATTCAAGATCATCTTTCATTACTTTCATCTGTATCATCTCCTATATTCTCATATATATAACTCCAAAGTACTTCTTGTTTTCATTCTAACATATTTATCATTTATGATATATATATCAATAAAGAAAACACCATACCGATATTAATATGATATGCTCCCCTATAGGTAGACAGATTAAATAAAAAAAATCTGCTACTGAAAGGGGGGCATTTTAATGTCCAAAAGAGTTAAGTAT
>JBGSJN010000086.1:0-3729 GCA_041741995.1 Bacillota bacterium | reverse complement strand
TATTTAAAGAAAATAGAATAAAACTAGTTACTAGTCTTATTCTAATAAATTTACTTAGATTTACTTTATATTTTAATGGATATGAGTTAATCCCGAATTTACTTCAGTTATTAGCTCTCTTAGCTTTACCGTTAATCTTCTTATACAATGGCAAAAGAGGAAATGGGAATAAGTATTTCTTCTATTTGTTTTATCCTATTCATCTTGGTCTTTTGTATTTGTTGAAAGAGATTTTAGTATTTTAAGAGCTTTAATAGCCTTAGGAAAGCCATTATAAAGTGAGGCTTGTAGAATTATCTCAATAAGCTCTTCGTTGGTTACACCTACATTTAAAGCCCCTAGAAAATGATTTCTCAATTGTGCTTCAGGACTACCTTGTGCTATTAGGAAGGAAATCGTTACTATTTCTCTATCACGTAAGGAAAGACCCTCCCTAGAGTAAATATCTCCGAAAGCATATTCTAAAATATACTCTCCTAACTCACCATATTCAGTTACTAAATCAATACGTTCAAACCCCCAGATTTTTTTTGTAGTATCTAACCCTTTTTGAATTTTATTCATAAAATCACCCCTTTGTCTAATAATTGTAGCATTTATTAATATTGAAAAAAATGCTATAATCTAAATATTATTGTATTTGAAAGGAAGTATTTATATGAAGTGGAAATGTGAAGTATGTGGTTACGAAATGGAAGGTGACACACCAATAGATATATGTCCTGTCTGTGGAGTAGATAAGGATAATTTTTCTCCTGTTAAAGAAAAACAAAAAGATCCTGGTGATATTAAAACTTCAATTAGACAAATTATTTATGGTATGTTTGTTATAACCACTGAAAGTAATGGTAAAATTAATGGTCAAGCAGCAAATACAGTATTTCAGCTTACTAGTGAACCTAATCAAATCGCAGTATGCTTAAATAAGAGTAACTATACGACAGAATTAGTTTTGAAGTCTAAAAAGCTGATAGTAAATATAATAGGTCAAGATTCTTTTCAAGTAATTGCAAATTTTGGATTTTCTTCAGGCAGAGATAGAAATAAGTTTGAAAAAATTAAGTATACCAAAATGAATGACATGCCTGCACTACTTGAAGATTCCTTATCTGGAATGGTTTGTATTGTAACTGATATGATTGATGTTGGTACACATTGGTTAATGGTTTGTGCTATAGATGACGCATTTGTCAATAAGGCGAAAAAAGCTATACAACCTTTAAGTTATAGTGATTTTAGAATACTGAAAAAAGGAGAGAAACTTCCAGGTCAAGTGGTTGAAATGGAAGAGAAGGAGGTTAAAATGAGTGAAGGCGGAGAAAAATATATTTGTACAGTTTGCGGATATATCCATGATCCAGCTATTGAAGGAGTAGAGTTCAAGGATTTACCGGAAGACTATACATGCCCTCTTTGTGGTGCCCCAAAATCAGATTTCGAACCAATAAAATAAATATTAAAAATTCATAAAATATGCTTGAAATATGTAATTAAAAAGTATATAATTATTCTTGCGCTTATGTGCGCAGGCATGGTGGATGTAGTTCAGTGGTAGAGCGCTAGTTTGTGGTACTAGTTGTCGTGGGTTCGAGTCCCATCATCCACCCCAAGATGATCCATTAGCTCAGTCGGTAGAGCACCTGACTTTTAATCAGGGTGTCCCGCGTTCGAGTCGCGGATGGATCACCAATGCGGATGTGGCGGAATTGGCAGACGCGCTAGATTTAGGCTCTAGTGAGTAACATCGTGGGGGTTCAAGTCCCTTCATCCGCACCAGGTCGCGGAAGTGGCTCAGTGGTAGAGTATCTCCTTGCCAAGGAGAGGGTCGCGGGTTCGAATCCCGTCTTCCGCTCCAAAGAAAAATACCTCGAATACCAATTCGAGGTATTTTCTTGTTTAAAGTTGTTCAGTTTATAAAAATATTGTATAATTATTAATTAGAAAATGAAGGGAGTCTTACAATGGCAAACAAAATTATCAAACAAGAAAAAAATTTAGTAACAGTTGAAATAACTGTTGATAGCAATGAGGTTGAAAAAGCCTATAAACAAGCGTCTCAGAATCTAGGCAAGAAAGTTTCAATACCAGGTTTTAGAAAAGGCAAAGTACCAGCAGAGATATTAGAAAAGCATGTTGGAGAAGGCAGCATAATAGAAGAAGCTATGGATATTATGTTACCTCCAGCTTATGGAAAAGCATTAGTAGACTTAGACTTAGATCCAATTGAAAGACCTAAAGTTGATATTGTATCATTTGATAAAAAAGGCCCAGCTGTATTTACAGTTGAAATCCAAGTTGTTCCTGAAGGCATTCTAGGAGACTATAAAGGTTTGAAACTAGAAAGAAAATTAGTTGATCTAGACGAAAACTATATAGATAATGAATTAGAAGCTATGAGAACCAAAACGGCAAAAATTGAAACTATCGAAGATCCTGCTGAACATGGTGATACTGTAGTTATTGATTTTGAAGGTTATGTAGATGAAGTTCAATTCGAAGGTGGAACAGGTTCAAAATATCCATTGGAGCTTGGTTCGAACTCATTTATACCTGGATTTGAAGAACAATTAATTGGCATTAAAGCTGGTGAAAATAAAGATGTTACAGTTAAGTTTCCTGAAGAGTATCATAGTGAAGACTTAAAAGGCAAAGAAAGTATCTTTAAAGTATTAGTACATGAAGTTAAAAGAAAGAAATTGTCAGAATTAAATGATGATTTTGCTAAAGAAGTTAGCGATTTCGATACATTGGAAGAATTAAGAAACGATGTTAAACTAAGTCTAACAAATCAAAAACAACAACAAGCTGATAATGCTTTAAGAGCTCAAGCTTTAGATCTTGCTATAGAAAAAATAGAAGTAGAAATTCCAGAAATTATGGTTGAAGAAAGAACTAACCAATTCCTAAAGGATATTGAAGGAGACCTTCAACAACAAGGTATGGAATTACAAAAATATTTTGAACTAACTGGAATGACTGAAGAAAAAGTCAGAGAAGAATATAGAGCTAATGCTGAAAAGCATATCAAAAGAGATATTCTTTTAGATGCAGTTGCTGTAGCAGAAAAGATTGAAGTAACAAAAGAGGACCTTGATAAAGAAATAACAGCAATATCTCAAGTATATGGTCAAGATAAAACTATGTTAGAAACATATTTTGAAGCACCTGAAAACACTAAGATGTTAGCAAAAGGTATCAAAAGAGAAAAAGCATTACAAAGTATTCTTGAACAAGCTGAAATTACAGATATCAAGGATGAAAAAATAGAAAAGTAGGGAGGAACAAGTATGTTAATACCTATGGTCGTCGAGCAAACTAGTGCCGGCGAAAGATCTTATGACATTTATTCCAGATTATTAAAAGACAGAGTGATTTTTTTAGGAGCTGAAGTTGATGATAATTTAGCTAATTTAATTATCGCCCAGTTATTATTTCTAGAGGGTGAAGATCCTAATAAGGATATTAGCCTATATATAAATAGCCCAGGAGGCTCAATAACAGCAGGTATGGCTATTTATGATACAATGCAATATATAAAACCTGATGTATCAACAATTTGTGTAGGTATGGCAGCCAGCATGGGAGCTTTCCTTTTAAGTGCTGGAACAAAAGGTAAAAGATTTGCCCTGCCAAATTCAGAGATTATGATACACCAACCATCCGGTGGTGCATCAGGTCAAGCAGTAGATATAGATATTCAAGCAAAGAGAATAATGGCCATTAAAAAGA
>JBGSJN010000085.1:0-18034 GCA_041741995.1 Bacillota bacterium | reverse complement strand
TTATCTTCTAGGTATCTAGTAGATATTCCCATAGCGAACTTTCTTTTTAGGTCGAAAGATACGTCCATTAATGTGTCTACTTCTTCCTTTGTCCACTCTCTTAAAGTGATTAGATGTTTTCCTCTTAAATTAGCTTGCATAAAAAAACCTCCTGATTTTTATTCTTTTTTTATTTATATTTTACTGAACCTATTTTGAATACTTGTTTACATATATTCCTGGGATTGCAGCATACATAGCAGCACAAGCAACTAAGTGAGAAGCAAATGTTTTTTCATTAGGTGCGTGAGCTTGTCTTTCGTGTCCTGGTCCAAAACCGATACATTTGATTCCGTGACGTCCCATAATTGAAACACCATTAGTTGAGAATGTCCACTTGTCTACAACAACTCCGTCGTTGAAGATACTCATGAAGTCATCTTCTAATCCGTCTTGTTCTTTTAAAAGCTTGAAGTTTTCTTTAGCGAATAAGCCTTTTCCAGCTTCTACTAAAGTTTGACAAATTGGATCTGATTCTGGGATAACCCATGTTGGGAAATAACTTTCAGTTTTGTAAACTGTGCCATTCCATGATGGACGATCGTATTCATAAAGTGAAACAATTCCGCCAGCTTCTTTAACAGCTGGTAGGTTTCTAACTTCTTGAAGAGCACCTTCCCATGTTTCGCCGTCTGTAAGTCTTCTGTCGATTGAGATAGCACAACTATCTGCAACAGCACATCTTGAAGGAGATGTGAAGAATATTTCAGATATAGCAAGAGTACCTTTTCCTAAGAATGCATCATAGTGTAAGTTCTCATTAAGAGCTCTTAGTTCGATGATGATTGGAGCCATTTTGTAAATTGCATTGTCTCCACGTTCAGGAGCTGATCCGTGACAACTTATGCCTTTAACGTCAACTCTGATTTCCATACGGCCTCTGTGTCCTCTGTAGATTCTGAGTGAAGTAGGTTCTGTGATAACTACGAATTCAGGTTTCTTGAACTTGCCAGCTGGAACTTCTTGTTCAAGAATCCACTGCCAGCAAAGGCCATCACAGTCTTCCTCTTGTACTGAACCAACTACATACAATGTAAAGTCATCTTCAAGACCTAAGTCTTTAATAACTTTACCTGCATATACCATAGAAGCCATTCCGCCTTCTTGGTCAGATCCACCACGACCATATATTTCATCGCCTACTAATTTTCCTTCATAAGGATCACACTCAGTCCAGTTGGCAATGTTACCAATACCTACTGTGTCGATGTGAGCATCCATGGCAATAACTTTTTTACCATTTCCGATACGACCAATAACGTTTCCTAGTCCATCAAACCAAGTTTCATCGAAACCGACTTTGTCCATTTCCTCCTTGATTCTTTTTACCACTAGTTCTTCTTGACAAGATTCACTAGGTATAGCGATCATATCTCTTAGAAATTGGGTCATTTCCTTTTTGTAGCCTTCTGCTTTTACAAGAATGTCTTGATAATTCATACTTCTTTTTACCTCCTGTGTTTTTTACATAATTTATGATTAAATCATACTATTACCTTCACATTTAAATTATACAGTCCTATGTTAAAAATTATAAGGGATATGTCATTATTTTCTTAATGAAATTGTTTTCAATGACCAATAAACTTGGCTATACCTAAAAATATATCATTAACTAATACTTTAAAGGATAATATCAACATAAAAAAAGATTCCATTCTAAAAAAGAATGAAATCTTAAAACAACTATTGGAGCCAACATCCGGAATCGAACCGGGGACCTTCACCTTACCATGGTGACGCTCTACCTACTGAGCTATGTTGGCAAACAACAAAACTGATTTTATCATAATATATAGCTAAAATCAATTAATTACTAGCATAAAATCTAACTGCTACAACAGCCTTTTTCCAAGTATCTGACAACCTAATATTTTCAGTATCATCAACTTTCTCATCAAAGACCACTTCACCATTAGAAGTACTGAATAATTCCTCTAATCCTGACCAAAAACCCAGTTCTAATCCCGCTAGATAATAGGCCCCTAAAGCTGTAGATTCAATGGAATCAGGTCTAATAACCTGAAGTCCTGAAACTCTACTTTGCATTTCTAGTAAGAGGTCATTAACACAAGCACCACCGTCAACTCGAAGTGAATTTAACTCAAAACCAATATCTTCCTTGATGGCAAATAATAAATCTTGAACTTGCATAACTACTGCTTCAATACCTGCTCTGACAATATGTCCCTTGGATATACCTCTAGATAAGCCAAAGATTGTTCCTCTAGCCTTCATGTCCCAATATGGTGCACCAAGTCCAGTAAAGGCGGGTACAATAACCACACCTAAGGAATTCTCCACACTTCTTGCAAGTATTTCAATTTCATCATTACTTAAAAATAAACCTAGTTCATCTCTCATCCATTTAAAGAGAGCACCACCCATAAAGACACTGCCTTCTATGGCATAGGATACTTTCCCACCATAACTTACACCTATTGTAGATATAAGTCCGGCTTTACTCATTACCAGTTGCTCACCTGTATTAACTAATAGGAAACAACCTGTTCCGTAAGTGTTCTTTACATCACCAGTATTAGTGCATCCTTGTCCAAAAAGAGCAGCTTGTTGATCACCGACCAAGCTTACTATCGGCAACATATGTCCTTCATAGTCAAAATGGCCAAATACCCCACTCGACTCAACCACTTCAGGTAATATATTCATAGGTATATTTAGGGCATTACATAAAAAGCTATCCCATTTCAAATCTTTGATGTTATACAACATTGTTCTTGAGGCGTTGGTCATGTCAGTCTTATGAACCGTTCCACCTGTCAACTTGTATAAAAGCCAACTATCCACTGTTGAAAATCCAATTTTACCTTCATTAGCCAGCTCCCTGACTCCTTCAACATTATCAAGTATCCAGGCAATCTTGGTACCAGAAAAATATGGATCTATTACCAGGCCTGTATTTTCCTTGATATATTCCAGATAACCTTCATTTTCCAATTTTCTACAAATATCAATTGTTCTTCTACATTGCCAGACAATGGCGTTATAGACTGGTTCTCCAGTAATTTTATTAAAAATAATAGTTGTTTCTCTTTGATTAGCAATTCCAATACCAGCAATATCCTCAATAGCTATTCCAGCCCTATTAATTGCTTCTCTCATAACTTCTAAAACAGAATAAAACAGCTCAAGAGGATCATGTTCAATATATCCCTCTTTCGGGTATATTTGAACAATCTCTTTTTGAGCCGTTGCTACTATATTCTTTTTTTCATCAATCACCAAGGCTCTTGAACTTGTAGTTCCTTGGTCAAGTGCTATAATGTATTTTTTCATCATTACCTCACTACCCATATCTAACTATTCCACCTTAATTAACTATAAATTTATTACCTATGAGTTTTTCGCTAAAGCGCCAAAGGTCTTTTGCCAGTTTATCATCAAGCGCCTTACCTGATAGGTTGCAAAAACCTGGACAACCTCTCCATTCTTTCTTCCCTTGAGGACCTATATATGAGCCGTTTGGTATATCATCACTTCTTATGGCATGGATTATGGATTGTGCACCTTCCTTTGGTCCGCTGATTCCATACCAGTTAACTAAAGGCATAAGTATTTTACCAAATATCTTACCATAGTATCTTGAGAATATATCTGTATTGGATACTCCTGGATGAACTATCAATGAGCGTCTGCTGGTACCTTCAAATTTTCTGGCTAGTTCTACTCCATAAAGAGTAAGTGCCAGTTTAGACTGGGCATAGGCTTTCATTTTTTCGTAACTTTCACTATTAAAAGTTATGTCCTCAAAATGAATATCAGCAACAGACATTTTGTGGGCTAGACTTCCAAGACTAACTACTAGTCCATCTTTTGCCATTAAGTCCATTAATAGACTGTTTAGATAAAAGTGTCCCAGGTAGTTGACATCAAAATGTTTTTCCAGACCGTTTTGGGTGATGGAATATTTTGGTAAAAGTGCTCCTCCGTTGTTTACAAGTATATCAAATTGTCCAAATTTATTTTCAAATTCTGCTGCAAATGCTTCTATCGAGGGTCTGTCTTCTAAATCCATTTGGATAAAGTCGACTCTATCACCAAGACCTAATGTTCTCAATTTATTTATAGCATCTTTTGTCTTAGCCAAATCTCTGTTGGCCATAACTACTTGACAACCATCTAAAAGTAAAGCCTTGGCCGTTTCAAAGCCAAGACCTGTATTTGCTCCAGTTATTATTGCTAGTTTATTCATTCAAATCTTTCCTCCACTGTTGCCTAAAAGGTATAAAACCTAACTTGCTCCAGCTATTATTGGCGATTTCATTATTCATTAAAGTGAATAACTCAAGATATCTTATTCCCTTTTTCTTAAGGAATTCTTCTACCATATTTTCAAGTTTTCTAGTAATGCCGTGTTTTCTAAAATCAGGTTTTACATAACCAGCTTCAATATAGCCAATATCCTTAATTGAGGATACTATCATAAAGCAGTTTATAATCGTCATAGAAATAAAGCCTACAATTTCTCCTTCGACTTCAGCTACCACTACAAGTCCCTTATCAGCATTTAATCTTGCTTTAAGGAGCTCAACTCTGTCATCGACAGAAAGCTCCTCAAAGTCAAAATATATATCTTTACCTATATCTCTTAGGTCACATAGAAACTCGTTATATAGCTCTGCTATAGTAATTGATTCACTAATATCAGCTTTTCTATAAGTTATTTCCATTTAATATGACCTACTTTCTTTTTCTTGGAGCTGAAGGTTTACCACTAGGCGGTCTTCCACCAGATGGTCTTCTGCCTCTGTTGATATCTTTGGCATTCTTGCTTGCTACCTTTTCAGTATTGGTTACAATGTTTCTAACCTTAAGGTTTTTCATTTTTTCAATTACTAATCCGCCTTCAGTTTCAGGAATATCAAAATAACTATAAGTGTCAGAAATTTCAATTCTGCCTACCATAGTTCCAGGTAGACCAGTGGCTCTAGTTACTGCACTTAGAATAATATTAGCAGCAGCACCATCTCTTTTACCGATGTCTATCTTAAAGCTAGCCATCTTGCCTCTGTCGCCTCTATCCACTCTTTCGCCTCTGTCATTTCTGTCATTTCTTCTACGTCCGCTGTCTCTATTGTCTCTGTCACTGCCACTTCCTTCATAAGAAATATGTAAATCGTCGCAAAGTTTGTTATTTGCTTCAATATCTTTTAGATGAATCTTGATTAGAGCCAAGGCAACGTCAAGTGATGTGTAATCTTCTTGCGTTAAGTCCTCAACAATGTTCATATATTTCTTAAGATCATTTTCTTTTTCTAGAATTCCAGTGATTTCTTTCATCAACGAAGCTTGTCTAACTTCATGAATATCCGCATTTGACGGTATAGCTTGAAGTTGGATTTTCTTGCCAACATATTTACTTAATTGGTTGATTTCTCTTAATTGATTTCTTCCGGCAACGAAAGTATATGCCTTACCACTTTTACCAGCTCTGGCTGTTCTACCGATTCTGTGTACATAGTACTCTTCGTCTTGTGGTAAATCGAAATTGAATACAATATCTACATCTTCAACGTCGATGCCTCTTGCTGCTACGTCAGTGGCAATCATAATATCGTTTTTACCAGCTTTGAAACTTCTTAGCATTTGGTCTCTTGATGCCTGACGCATGTCGCCATGTAGTCCGCCTGCCATGTAGCCTCTTGCTTGAAGTTCACTTTGTAGTTCTTCTACTTGTTTCTTGGTGTTACAAAAAACAATGGCCTTGCCTGGATCGTAAACATCCAAGGCGTTACAAAGTGCATCTACTTTTCTGCCTCTTGGGACTTCAAAATAGTATTGTTCAATTGTTGGCACAGATAATTGCTGGTGTGATATTTGAACCAATTCAGGATCAGTCAAAAACTGTTCAGTAATTTTCATGATATCTTTTGACATTGTAGCTGAAAACAGGATTGTTTGTCTGTTTTCTGGTATTTCTGTCAGAATTGTTTCAACATCTTCCTTGAATCCCATGTTTAGCATTTCATCAGCCTCGTCAAGAACGATCATCTTTACAGCACCTAGCTTCAAGATTTTTCTTCTCATTAGGTCCATTAGCCTGCCTGGGGTTCCCACTACAATGTTTCCACCATATTTTAAAGACTTGATTTGTCTATCTATAGGTTGGCCGCCATAAACTGGAACAGTGTTAACACCTTCCTTATATTTGGCGAACTTCCTTATTTCTTCACAGGCTTGTACTGCTAGCTCTCTTGTAGGACAAACTATCAGAACCTGAACATTCTTTTTATCCTTTACGTCAACTAACTCAACAGCTGGTATTCCAAATGCTGCTGTTTTTCCTGTGCCTGTCTGGGAATGTCCAATAACATCCCTTCCTGACATGATTAAAGGTATAGTCAATGTTTGAATAGCCGTAGCTTCCTCAAATCCTAAATCCTTGACTGCCTTTTTGACCTCCTTAGATATTTCTAATTCGGTAAATAGTTTTTTTTCCATATTTTTCCTCTTTTCTACTCATCTCTTTCATTATACACTATTTATCCACAGTTCTAACATTTTGTTGAAAATATCCCCATTATTGTATACAAAAAAGTGGTCTGCGTTCTTAACAAATGCTACTTCACTCCCTCTAATAAGTCTGCTAATCCTTAATGTTTCACTTTTTCTTATTAAATCATATTCTCCTGCTAACACCAGTGTCGGGACATCTATGCCTCCTAGACTACTCGGGGAAATTTTTGGTTCAAAGAGCATTAATCCAAGTTTCTTTCTTATAAGTAGACTATCTTTTCTCCAATAAGATTTTATATAATCCTTAATAATATCTAGTATTATGCCAAATTTCAGTCCCCATGGTCTAAGGTTGCCACCAATTAATACTAACCCACTCAATCCTTTAATACCTAAACCAGCAAATTCCATAGCAATATTTGCTCCATCACTAAATCCTACAACTATATAATCATTCAGATTCAGTCCTGTAGTCAATTCATTTAAATCCTCTGCCATCACCTTCAGATTATAGTTACTTCCACTTCCCCAATCTGACTTCCCATGTCCTCTAGTATCTACAACTACTATATAAAACCTATCTGAAAAGTACTCGGTCTGTTTTTGAAATAACGAACTATCCTCCATGTTGCCATGGAGGAATATTAGTGCCTTATTCTTCTTGTCACCATATGTTTCGTAATATATTCTTGCATTATCTCTAACTTTAAATTCCATTAGAATACAATATCCACTATTTGATATAGTTCACAAACCTGGCCGAAGCCTTCGGTTATTTCTTCATCATGAAAATCGTTTTCCTTAAGTATGTCCTTATCCATCCTAACTAGGTTATTATAAAAGGATATTGCAGTATTCAAATTAACAAGATTCAAGTCCTTTTCTATTTCAAAGAATAAATGATTCTCTGCCTCATTTATTTTTCTTTTTGCTAACATCATTTCCAGTTCCTCGTTAAGATTATTGTTCAGACCGATTTCTTGTCCGTTGAATATGATGATACTATCTTGTCCGCCACTGTCTTTTAGGATTAGTTTGGCTCCAATTCTGGCTAGCATTTCTATTTGATTTAATATATAGTCTTTTCTTATCATAATTTACACCAATTTATTTCTTCTCTCATATTTTCTTTCAAGTATTTATTGGCCTTGGAAAAATGTCTACAACCAAAAAACCCGTTATAGGCAGATAGTGGGCTTGGATGGACTGTCTCCAGCACAAGGTGGTTTTCATTTTGAATCAATTCTTTCTTCCTTTTAGCATCGTTCCCCCAAATTAAGAAAACCTTTGGTGTATCATCTGCATCGATTTGTCTTATAACTTCGTCTGTAAATATTTCCCAGCCTTTTTTCCTGTGTGAATTCGGCTTACTATCAATCACACTAAGACAGGTATTCATGAGAAATACCCCTTGTCTGGCCCATTCTAATAAATATCCTGAATCTGGTATTTCACAGCCAATGTCTTCCTTTATTTCTTTGAAGATATTAACTAAAGATGGTGGTTTTTTTACTCCTGGCATAACTGAAAAGGCCATACCGTGAGCTTGTCCTGGTTGATGGTAAGGGTCTTGTCCTATTATGACTATCTTTATATCTTCTAACTTCAGTACTTTAAAGATGCTAAATAGTTGGTCCTTTGGAGGATAGATTTTTTTGTAAATATATTCCTCATCTATGAATTTACTTAATTTTAGGTAGTATTCTTTTTGGAATTCGTTTTTTAATAAATCATCCCATTTATTTCCTATATTTATCATATTTTAACTGATTCTATCCATTGGTGAAATCTATCTATTTCACCAGTAACTAGTGGGCCTTCATTGCCGATGACGTAGAAGGTTTCAGGATCTGCCAGCATAACCCCTCCGGCTTTTTTGATAATTTTAGCCATGTTTGGTGCAGCGTAGCCAAATAGTTTGACCATGAGTGTCAATATTTTTGATTTAATTTGTTTTGGATTTACTCCGGTGTCGAAGGCTATCCATTTGTATTTGCTTACATCGATTTTTTTCAAGAAGTTAGTTATAGCTTCAGTTGGTCTGAAGGCTCGTGTTGGTGAACCTATGATGATTACTTCAACACCTTCAATATCATTATTATTAAAGTCTGATATTTTCTTGACTATTACATGTTTGTTTTCTGGTATAGTGTCCCTTATTGCCAAGGCTATTCTTTCTGTATTTCCAAAATAACTGTCATAAACAACTAAGATTTTCATTGATCCTCCTAAAAAGCTATAATTATTCCTTTTTCATCTGCGTACATAGATGAAAGACCACGTGTGGGTACTATTCTGATATTGATTGATGTAAATACACTTAGTAAATCTTCTTTTAGATTTTCTGCAAGTGGTGTGTTGTTATTATGGGCAATCACTAGTCTGAATGTTTCCCCTACATCTTTCACGTCCTTGACCATGTTTACTAATTTTTCTAGTATTTGTTTTTTTGTTCTGGCATAGTTGTATAGTTTGATGTTCCCTTCATCGTCTGCTCCCATTATTGGTTTAACATGTAGGGCTGTAATTATTTTACCGGTTATTTTATTTAACCTGCCATTTTTTACCAGATTATCCATGTTCTCTAGGACAAAATAGGTTTTCATTTTGCCGACAAATTCTAGTATGTGTTTAGTTATTTCTTCAAATTGAAGTCCTTGTTGTATTAGGTTGTGAAGCTCATAGGCTATTAGGGCTTCTGCTGCTGAAGCTGACTTAGAATCTATTATTTCTACTCTTTTTCCTTCTTCTTCTGCTAGTCCCTTTCCTAATTCGGCGCTGTTGTATGTACCTGAAAGGTTGTTGGAAAGGGTGATGCAGAATGTTTCTTCATCTTCCATGAAGGCTTCCTTGAAACTTCCCGGCGATGGACAGGCTGATGTTGCTCTTCCTTGGTATAGACTAAGCTTATGTTTATAGTCCTCTAGGTCCAGTTCACTATTGTCCAGGAAGCTTTCTTCTCCTAGAAAAAGTGTCAGGGGAACTATATTTATATTTAATTCTTTTTCTTCTTGGGCTGTAATATCACAACAACTATCTGCTACTATTTTCATTCTACCCCTCCTATTCATAACAATATATTATCACAGATAAGTGATTTTATCACTTTATTTAATTATTCTAAAATGATATAATTCTACAAATATTGAGATGGAGGATTACATGAGTTATTTAATCACTTTTATAGAGGGGATTGTTATTTTTATATCACCTTGTATGTTGCCTATGTTGCCTATATATTTTTCATATATTATTGGACAGGAAACAGAAAACAAGAGTCGTAAAGCTCTTTTTAATTCTCTTGGTTTTGTTCTTGGTTTTACTATAGTTTTTGTTGCTCTTGGGGCATTGGCTGGCACTCTTGGTTCTTTTCTTATTCGCTATAGGACTATAGTCAATATTGTGTCTGGTCTTTTTATAGTTTTCTTGGGTCTTAATTTTATGGGTGCTATTAAGATTCCTTTTCTAAACCGAACCTTTAAACCAAAGGCTAAGAGGAAGGGTAGTAATTTTCTCTCTTCAGTTCTTCTTGGTATTGTTTTTTCTATTGGTTGGACTCCTTGTGTAGGTCCGCTTTTAAGTTCTGCACTACTTCAGGCATCTTCAAGTGGTAATGTCTGGAATGGTGTTCTTCTTCTGTTTACTTTCTCCATGGGTCTTGGTATTCCATTTGTGGCAAGTTCCATATTGGTGGATCGTCTAAAGAATACTTTCGATTTTATCAAGAAGCATAATGGGGTTATTAATTTAGTATCTGGTATTTTTCTTGTACTTGTTGGTATTTTGATGATGACTGGTTTTTTTGGGTATTTTTTAAATTTAGTTAGTTTTTAGGAGGTTGTTATGAGTAATAGGGTTAAGGGTATTTTGGCTATTATTGGTTTTGTTGTTTTTATGTTGGTGGTTTCTGTTGGTTATCAGTTTTTGACAGCTAACTTTAATAATGATAGTAATAATGTTGATCAGAATATATCTGGTCAGACAGCTAAGGATTTTACGGTAATTGATGTTGATGGCAAGGAGGTTTCTTTGTCAAACTTTAAGGGTAAGCCGGTGGTTGTTAATTTTTGGGCTTCCTGGTGTCCTCCTTGTAAAGAAGAGATGCCATTTTATAACGAGGTTTTTAAGGAGCTTGGTGGTGAGGTTCAATTCATGATGGTGGATTTGGTTGATGGTAGCAGGGAGACAGTTGATTCAGCTAAGGCTTTTATTAAAGATAATGGTTATGAGTTTCCAATTTTCTTTGATACTGATCAGGATGCTGCTATAGCTTATGGTATTTATTCAATACCAACATCTATATTCATTGATGCTGATGGTAAGGTGGTTAAGTCTATTACTGGTACTTTAACTAAAGCTGACTTATTGGCGGAAATAGAGAAAATAAGGTAAGATAAAGACAAAAAGGAGGTATATTATGGTTAAAGCATTATGGAATGGTGTTGAAATTGCAGCAAGTTCTGACACGGTCATTGTTGAGAATAGTCATTATTTTCCTAAGGGTGATGTTAATAGTTCCTACCTAAGGGATAGTAATTTGCATACAACTTGTCCTTGGAAGGGTGAGGCTAGTTATTATTCCTTGGAGGTTAATGGTAAGGTCAATAAGGATGCTGCCTGGTATTATCCTGAACCTAAGAAGGGTGCTGAGGTTGTTACTGATAGGATTGCCTTTTGGAAAGGTGTAGAGATTATCGTAGAGTAATTATATATTGAAATTTGATACCACTGAATTGTTAGCAATTCAGTGGTATTTTTGTTTACTATTATAAAAATATGCATACTAAATATGCTATACTATTATCATAATAATCAAATCAGGAGGTCATCATGAAAAAATATAAAATCACAATACTACTAATATTAATAATAACTACTCTAATACTAGGAGGTTGCTCCTCAAAAGGTACTGGAAAAGATGATCCAATAACATTCAAAGACAAACAATTCGAAAAAATGATCCAAACAGAACTAGACAAAAAAGAAATATACAAAGAAGATCTAAGTGAAATATCAGGCATACTGATAGCAGCTGATAGAGTATTAGGACTATCAGGAGGGGGTCATGAGGATAAGAAAGTTGTTCTCTTTGGTTTTGATGAATATGAATACGAAGATACTCGCTACCAAGAAATTGGTACCATAAAAACATTTGAAGATTTAAAAAACTTTCCTAAATTAACCTCACTTAGAGTCTATCTCCAGCCAAATATTGATTTAAACACAATACCCAACAAGGCTAATATTACTAACCTAGGATTAAGTCAAAACAAAATAAGTAACCTTGGCTTTTTAGAAGGCTTTGATAAATTACTGTACCTAACAATATCATCCAACTCAATAAAGGATCTTAAAGGTATTGAGAATGTACCCACTCTAAAAAGACTTGGATTAAACTCCAATGATGTTACAGACATATCACTCCTAAGCAACTTTAAGGATCTGGAGTATTTAGACCTGACATATAATAGCGTAAAAAATGTTTCACCATTAAAAGATTTACCTAAGCTAGAATACATATCCCTCTATGAGAATGGAATAAGCGACATCACACCACTAGCTAGTATTAAATCTTTAAAACGTCTGTTCTTGAATAATAATAAGATAACTGATATTTCACCACTAAAGGATTTCACAGCCTTTGAAGATTTGAATATAAGCGGTAATCCAATAACCAATTATGATCCTATATCTCACATCACTAATGCAGTGAAATAGCATTAAGTAATAAATTAGAAGAGCCTATGGATTAATTAATCCATAGGCTCTTTATTACTTATATTAAGATTTATCATCTAAATTCTGTTTGCAAATTCCTACTTCCTAACCTGACACTTGGGGCAATATCCATAAATATCCAGATTATGACTAACAACCCTATACTTAGTCTCCTTAGCCAATGTCATTTGATAATCACTCAAAGGACAAACATCAAGACAAACCAACTCACCACACCCAAGACAATGAAGAAAATGACGATGACCACCACGATTCAACTCATAAAAAACTCTAGCATCATCAGAAAAATTAATCCGCTTAACTAAACCAACCTCCACCAAACTCTCCAAAGCCCGATAAACAGTAGACAAATTAATACAAATCCCAGCATCACACAAACCCTCACAAATAACCTTAGCATCAACAGGAAATTCAAAATCCTTCAATAAACTAACAATACCAAGTCTCTTAGAAGTCACTCTAAGACCATGTTCCCTTAAAATACACTTATACTTATCTAAATCATTCATCTTCATCACATCCACCATTAACCAACTCTTCTCCTAAGCTTAAAGCTAGTAGCCACATAAACTACAAAATAGAAAACAACAGCCACAAGAACAATCATAGCCCCAGCTGCAGTATTAAAAGAATACGCCAAAAACAAACCACCCAACATAAACACAACACCAAACACCATAGACATAACAACCCTCATACCCATTCTCCTAAAAATCAACTTAGCAGAAGCAGCAGGAGCAATCAAAATAGCCAAAGCTAAAAAAATACCTACAATCCGAATAAGAGCCACCACTGTAAGAGCCACCATAACCAAAAGTAAAAACTCTAATAGTATAACACCAGAACCCCTAATACCTGCAAACTCCTCATCAAACAAATAAGCCTTCCAGTTATTAAAAAATGCTATAAAAAGCAAAGGAACCACCACTGCAACAACAACCATCATCAACAAATCAGCCCTGGTCACAGCCAAAATATTACCAAAAAGATAAGAAGACAAATTAGGCGGATAGCCCGGCACTAATGATATAAAAATAATACCAAGAGCCATCCCCAAAGACCAAAAAAGACCGATAACAATATCAGCATCAGTACCACCCTTCCTCTTAATCAACCCAACAGACAGTGCCGACACAAGAGAAAAACCAAGAGCTCCATAAATAGGCTCAACACCTAAAAGATACCCAAGGCCCACACCACCATAAGAAGCATGAGCAATACCACCACTCATCATAATCATCTTCTTCTCAACAATTATAAAACCAATAACACCAGCCAAAACACTAGCCAAAAAACCTGCCATCACCGCATTTTGTAAAAACTGATACTTAAACAAATCAACTAACATGATCACCCTCCTGATGTTCTTTTAAAACCCTATGAGGCACACCATGTGCAACCAGCTCCACAGGACAACCAAATAAACCATTAACAACCTCTTCACTCAACTCAGGATCACCATGATAAACCAGACCCAAATTCAAACAAGCCAACTCCTTCACATTAGAAGAAATAGCCATCACATTATGAGTCACCATAACAATAGTAATCTCCTTATTAAGTTCTCCAAGCAGACTATAAATATCCTGACTAGAACTCATATCCACACTAGCAGTCGGCTCATCAAGAAGCAATAACTTAGGCTCTGTCATTAATGCCCTGGCAATCAATAACTTCTGAAACTCCCCACCAGATAGTTGTGAAATATTCCTATCTTTTAATTCACCTAATCCAACCTTATTTAATAGATCCAAAGCCCTAAGTCTCTCATCACTATTAAACTTATGGAAAAAACTCAAACCAGGTTTTAATGCACCAAGCAAAACCACCTCAATAACAGAAATAGGAAAATTCCTATCCACACTAGAAAACTGAGGCACATACCCAATCAAACGCCTACTCTTCCTGCCACTGCCACCAAAAATCTTAACCTCACCAGAATCAACAGGAACTAAACCAAGAATAGCCTTCAACAAAGTAGACTTACCCCCACCATTAGGTCCCATTATAGCCAAGAAATCTCTTTCCCTGACTACAAGGTTAATATTCTTTAAAGCCTGGACATTACCATAATAGACATCAAGCCCCGATACCTCAATAACATTCATTATAAAATCCCCGCTATTTCCTTTGCAACATTCTTAATAGAATCTATATAATCTATACCTAAAACTTCAATAACAATTACTTTACCACCAATTTCTTCAGCAAAAGCTTCTACTTGCTTAGAAGATATTTCCTCAGTAGTTAGGACTCCTTTAAGCCCTTTGCTCTTAGCTAAATCAACCAGTTCACCTATACGCTTAGGATCAGCTTCCTTGCCTTCTTCTTCAAGAGCTAACATCTCCAAACCATATTCATCAGCAAAATAACCTAAAGCAGGATGAAAAATAATAAAAGACCTCTGATCCTTGCTTTCCAACATAGCAGAAACTTCCTTATCTAATTCATCAAGTTTCATCAAATAATCTGTCTTATTATTCAAATAGATTTCCTCATTCAAAGGATCCTCAGCAATTAAGGTCTCAGCAATCTTCTCAACCATCACCATAACTCTTTTTGGTGACAACCAAATATGATGATCCCTTTCATCAGCATCAAAATTAAGATCTACGTATTCCTCTCTAACAGCCTCTCCAAGATTAACAATCTTAAATTCTCCGTCACTAGGTAAATTCTTACTATTTTCAACAGGAAGATCCATAGCAAAGAAAATATCAGCATTACTAAATTTTTCTATATCTTGGGGACTCGCTTCAAAAGTCTCTGGACTTCCACCCTTTGGTACTAGAGTTGTCACTTCAACCAAGTCACCGGCAACAGCCTCAACAAGACCTTTTTGAACCTCTATAGTAACAGCTACCTTCAGTTTCCCATTATCTTCATTATTCTTATCTCCACAAGAAGACAAAAACAAAATCATCATCAATATCAATATAAAACCCAATATACTCTTCTTCATCATTTCTCCATTCAAAAAAAATTATTAATGCAAACGCAAATCGTTCGCATTAATAATTATATACCTTTTAATATTTAAATTGCAACTAACATATTTGCTGCTTCTTTTAGATTATCTACAGGATAGTCTTCAATTGTCCCAGCACCAATATGTTCAGACAATAATGGATCAACTGGAATTTTACCAATAATCTCCAGATCATACTGTTTAGCAATATCATCAATATGACTATCACCAAAGATTTTGTATTCCTTATCATTATCAGGACATTTAAAATAGCTCATATTCTCAACCAGTCCTATTATTGGAATATTCATCATTTGAGCCATCTTAACAGCCTTGCCTACAATCATAGAAACAAGCTCCTGCGGGGAAGTCACTATAATTATCCCATCAACCTTGATAGATTGGAATATCGTAAGAGAAACATCCCCTGTACCAGGTGGCATGTCAATAAACATATAGTCTATATCCTCCCAGATTACCTCTTGCCAAAACTGAGTTACAGTTCCTGTTACAATTGGTCCCCTCCATAATACTGGATCTTGTTCATTTTCTAGAAATAAATTTATACTAATTAAATCAATTCCTGTTTTAGATCTGGCTGGTATAACTCCATCTTCATTTGTCACTACAGGTCCTGTTACTCCAAAGGATTTTGGTATTGATGGCCCTGTTATATCTGCATCTAGTATTGCTGTTCTATGACCTCTTCTATTCATCTCCAAAGCCATCAATGCAGTTACCATTGACTTGCCAACTCCACCCTTACCACTTACAATCCCAATAACCTTGCCTATCTTGCTTTTAGGATGTGGTTGTTTTGACAGATCCGCTGGTTCTTGTTTACTTCCACAACCTGAATTACAACTATCGCATGATGATTCACATTTATCACTCATTATATACCTCCATTTTCTATTTATTACATTGGATATATATTTCAAAATATATCCACGACCAATATTATCACAATTAAAATCATCTTTGTAGTAATTCCAACAAGTTTTGTTGTAATTCAAGATATTTTTGTTAATAAAACTTAACTTTTATATATAAATGTATCTCCAGATACGGAAAATATACAAATTATTTGATATTATTGTATTATCAAGTTGAGAGGTGATAGATATGGAAAAACAAATCGATTTAAAGAAATCTGTTTTCGAATTAATCAAAACCTATCCAGAATTAAAAACAACACTAGAAGAATTGGGATTTAAGGATATTGTTCTACCAGGAATGTTGGAAACAGCAGGTAGAATAATGACCCTAGAAAAGGGAGCTAAAATGAAACAGTTCGACATAAAAGATATTATTAAAAAACTAGAAGATAAGGGCTACAAGGTAGTCTAGAAAGGTTGAAAAAATATGAGCGGTGAAATTAACAACAGAGAAAACAGACCATTAAATGAGGATAAAGAAAACAGAAAACAAGTCCTCAAGGACATAATCAAGGAACTACATGAAGGTAAGACCATTGAAGAAGTAAAAGCTAAATTTGAAGAAACATTCGGAGAGGTTTCTGCCAAAGAGATTACTGATGCTGAAAAGGAATTGATTCTATCAGGTACAACTGTAGCAGAGATTCAAAGTTTATGTGATGTACACTCAGCTGTTTTCAAAGGTTCTATAAAGGAAATTCATAATCCTAGTGATCCAAGTAAAATACCTGGACATCCAGTTCGTATCTTGTTCTTGGAAAACAGGGCTTTGGAGACTTTGATGAATGAGTTTATCAAGGTTCATCTAGATAATTATTTAGAAACTGGTAGTGAAGAGGAATATTCAGCACTCGTTACTGGTTTCGAACAGTTGTCTCACCTGAACTTACACTATATGAAAAAGGAAACTCTATTGTTTCCATATATGGAAAAGTATGGGATTACAGCACCTCCTAAGGTTATGTGGGGTGTTGATGATGAAATTAGAGATGACGTCAAGCAAGTCTTTAATGATATTAGGTTAAGAAAAGTTATTAAGGGTGCTGTTGACAAGGTATTTAATAGAATAAATGAGATGATTTTCAAGGAAGAGAATATTATGATTCCTATGTTGGTGGAAAATCTTACAGAGGATGAGTGGAAAATAATTGCCAACGATAGTAAGGATTTAGGTTACTACCTAATAAAGACACCTGGTGATTGGACTACTGAAAAGAAATATGCCAAGGAATTTGCTGATACAGAAGAAATCCCAACTGGCACAATATCACTTCCTACTGGTAAGTTTACTGTTGATGAATTGACTAAGGTTCTTAATATGTTACCTATTGATATTACTTTTGTAGACAAGGATGATAAGGTTAAGTTTTTCTCTGAGTCAAGTGAGAGGATTTTCCCTAGGGCTCGTTCTATTATTGGGCGTCAGGTTTCTAATTGCCACCCTCCTGCTAGTGTTCATATCGTTGAGGGTATTGTTAATGACTTCAAGTCCGGTAAGAAGGACAGTGAGGATTTCTGGATAAAGATGGGTGAACTATTTATCTTTATTAGATACTTTGCTTTAAGAGATGATAATGGAGACTATATGGGTACTCTAGAGGTCACTCAAAACATTGGACCAATCCAAGCTATTACAGGTGAGAAAAGACTTGTTTCTTTAGAATAAACTAGATAAATAATTCTAATAAATTAATAATAACAATTTAAAAAACAAAAAACACCAGGATATGAATTGATATGCTCCCCTATAGGTAGACAGATTAAATAAAAAAAATCTGCTACTGAAAGGGGGGCATTTTAATGTCCAAAAGAGTTAAGTATACCAAAGAGGAAAAATTTCAAATTATCAAAGAGTATCAGGATGGATTAGGAA
>JBGSJN010000084.1:0-23431 GCA_041741995.1 Bacillota bacterium | reverse complement strand
AAAATTATTAGTGATAATGAGAAAATTGACGGAGTATTACAATGATTAAAAGTAAACATATTGTCTTAATAAGTGCACTTTTGGCTTTATCATTGATATTTGGATATATTGAAATGCTTCTACCCTCATTTCTTCCAAATCCCGCGTTTAAAATAGGATTAAGTCAAATCCCCATATTATTGACATTTTACTTAATTGATTTAAAATCCGCTGCTGCAGTTTCGATTGGTAAAGTATTACTGATGAGTCTACTCTTTGGATACTTTCTAAGTTATTTGTTTTCAGTGAATATTATTGGAGCAATCTTTTCAATTATCTTCATCTGGTTTTCTAAACAAATAAAATTTAGTATTCCAATGACTAGTTTAATGTCATCTTTAGGACATAATCTTGGACAATTTGTAATAATTGGATATACTTTGGGTTGGAGTGTAGCTTTTTTCTATCTTCCACTCATCATAGTATTTTCAATAATATTCGGACTTATTATAGGCTTTATATCAAAAATGGTTTTAATAAAAATAGAGAACAGGTTTTAAAACCTTTTCTCTATTTTATATTATTGTTCTATTTTACTTTCATTGTTAAGATTATATCTTCTCCATTATCAGAAGATACTCCAATACCATTACTAGTGTTGAATTCAAATTTCTCAGGTTTCAATAAACCTGATAGTAGCCAAATAATATAATTATCATTTTTTTCATCTTTATAATATTTAACTTTCTCTTCTCTAAGTATATTTATATAAGTATCAAATACAATACCTTCCTTATAAAGAATCTCACTATGTGGAAATCCAATATATCTGAAATGCCAAGGTTCAAAAATAATATTTGTGATAGTTGTCTGCTCTTTAGTGTATCTTAATACAAAGCCATATTTGTAACTATTGTCTGAAAGCCACTTCCCTGCTTCTGTATTTTTAAACTCTTCTGTTAAGACAACTCCCGGGATAGCAAAGTCAACTGCAAGTCCCAATTGATGTTCACTAGATCCTGGTATTGCTACAATAGTACTTGCATCAGCTTTTGCTTGTTCTTCCGTCTTCCCAGCACTTATATTCTCCGCTACTTTTTGATCGAAAAGTTGAGTTTGTATATCAAAAGTTCTAAAACCACTCGACATTGCATACCCAACATTATTTTCATTATACATTTTAGCCAAGGCTTGAGCAGCTTCTTCTCGAAGACTAGTATTGGTACCGTATGCCGTGATAGATTTTAAGGAATTCACATTTACTAAGTCGGTTGGTTCATAATTTTTAGATAATAGATTTTCTCTATTTACCAATCTAAGGTAACCATCGTAATCATCAATACTGTGATATTCACCTTCTGGTATATCATTAGATAAAGTGAAAGAAATTTTCCCATCATCAAATTTAAATTTTTTAGGAAATAATTCTTCGGCCAATTCTCCTGGTATTAAAACTAATTTCTTGTAGGTAACTACAGGAGCATCGAATTTAAGTGTTTTCCCATCAATTTTTACTTTTCTTGACCCTTCTTTTAAGATAATTTTTTTGTCATCTGAAAATATAATTGTGGTTTCTTTTTCACCTATTAATGTAATCTCACCTTTACCCATTGTTAGTAGCAATTCTAATGGTATTAATCTTCCTTTATAACTGTCAGTTTCTATTTTCATTGTAATCTCTTTTGAATCTAGACTCATTGAACTTACTTTGAATTTATCTGGATAGTTAGCTGGGAATTCAAAAATGAAAATCATATAAAATACTAATATTATTCCAAATATAATTCCTACTTTATTAACTAGATTACTAAAAGGTGATTTTGAATATATTTTTTTATTTCTTCCTTTAGGTTGTATTTTTCTTAATGAACGATTTTCTCGACTTTTATTTAAACTGCTATTTTTATTTCTGTTTAATTTTTTCCTAGAAAGTCCTGACGTTCTTCTAGATGTATTTGTCATTTTTCCTCCGAACTAAATTTAATATTAAAAAGATGACTTATTCAGTCATCTTTTTATATAATATACATTCCTAGGTAATGTTAAATTAAAAATTTCCTAGAAACATAGGGGGGCGATATTGCTTTTTATATTTAAAGTATATCACTTATATAAATATGAAACAAGTACTTATTCCCACTCAATTGTACCTGGTGGCTTACTTGTTATATCATAAGCTACTCTGTTGACATGTGGTACTTCATTTACTATTCTATTTGATATTTTCTCTAAAACTTCATAAGGAATTTTTGACCAATCGGCAGTCATGCCATCAGCACTTCCTACAGCTCTTACAACAATAGTATAGGCATAGGTTCTAGCATCGCCCATAACTCCAACACTTCTAATATTTGGAAGAACTGCAAAATATTGCCAAACTTCTCTATCGTGATCATAAGCTTCTATTTCCTGACGAACTATAGCATCCGCTTCTTTTAAAATATCTATTTTGTCTTCTGTAACATCTCCAAGTATTCTAATACCTAGTCCTGGACCTGGAAAAGGTTGTCTGTAGACTATTGCTTCAGGTAAACCCAGTGCTAGTCCTAATTTTCTTCCTTCATCCTTAAACAGCCATTTTAAAGGTTCTATAAGTGAAAAAGAGATATCATCAGGTAGGCCGCCAACATTATGGTGACTTTTTATAGTCTGAGCTGTGGCTGTTCCACTTTCTATAACGTCTGAATATAGAGTTCCCTGTACTAAAAAGTCGAATGTTCCAATTTTCTTTGATTCTTCTTCAAATACTCTGATGAATTCTTCTCCAATGATTTTACGTTTTCCTTCAGGGCTTGATTCACCTTTTAATCTATTCAGAAATCTTTCTTTTGCATCAATCGTGATTAATTTTATTCCATATTTACCCTTAAAAGTTTCTTCAACGCTTTCTCTTTCGTCTTTTCTAAGCATTCCATGGTCTATGAACATACAAGTAAGTTGGTCACCGATTGCTTTATGTACAAGCATGGATGCTACAGCACTATCTACACCACCACTTAAGCCACATAATACCTGCTTGTTACCAACTAGTGCTCTTATTTCTGCCACTTCTTCTTCTATGTACGAATCCATAGTCCAGTTCTTGGTGCACCCACAAATGTTATATAAGAAGTTTTCAAGAAACTTTTGTCCCTCTGGTGTATGTTTAACTTCAGGATGGAATTGTATGCCATAGAATTTTTTTTCTTCGTTAGCCATAATAGCATGGGGTGTTGTTTCAGTACTTCCTAAATTTATGAAGCCATCAGGTAAATCTGTTAATTGGTCAGTATGACTCATCCAACAAGTATCTTCTAACATAATGCCTTCCACCAATGGTGATTTTTCTTCTATTGTGTATTCTCTGCGTCCATATTCTCTTAAGTCAGATGGTTCTACTTTACCACCAAGCATATGTGCCATAAGTTGCATACCATAACAAATTCCCAGAATTGGTACTCCTAGATTGAAAATCTCTGAATCCAGTCTTGGAGCGCCTTCTTCATATACACTATTAGGTCCACCTGAAAAGATGATGCCCTTTAGTTTTTTTGCTCTTAACTCTTCAATACTAGTGCTAAAAGGTAGCATTTCACAGTATACTCCTGCTTCCCTTACTCTTCTAGCAATAAGTTGGTTGTATTGTCCTCCAAAATCGAGAACTACTATCGTTTCTTTAGTCATATTTTACTCCTTGTACATTTCTTCTTTTAGAATTCCAATGTGTGGATAGTTTCTATATTTTTGTGCGAAATCTAAACCATAACCTACCACAAAGTGGTCTTCTATATCGAATCCGATGTAATCTAGTTTCACTTCTATTGTTCTTCTTGAAGGTTTATTTAACAAAGTGCATATTTTTATACTCTTTGCTTTTCTTACTTGCAGCATTTCTATCAGAAATGTAAGTGTTATACCTCTATCTGCTATATCCTCTACAATAAGCACATTCTTATCCGTTATCGAGCTTTCAAGGTCTTTATTTATCTTGACCTTTCCTGTTGATTCAGTACCATTATAGTAGCTTGATAGTGCTACAGTATCAAGAACTACTGGAAGATTAATATTTCTGATTAAATCTGCCATAAATACTATGGAACCTCTTAGCACTCCAACTACTACTAATTCTTCACCTTTGTAGTCTTCTGTAATTTGTTTTCCAATTTCCGCAACTCTGCTTTTAATTTCCGCTTCAGAGTAGATAATTTCTTTAATTGAACTATCGTATGTTGTTATCGATATTCTCCCTCTATTATCTTAAAAATACTTTATTAGTATACCACATTTTTATATCTAAAAAAAGTGTATTTAATCTGTATTAAATTAAAAACAAACAATGGCTATCCTAAATTTAGGATAGCCATTAATGTAAAGGTTTATACTTTATTTTTTTAGACTTTCTTTGAAACTTTGATCAACAAAGTTTCCAGTCTCTGGATAGAATTCCTTCCCATCATATTTTGTATTTATTTTTATTTCGCCATTTTCGATTTTTTTAGCAAGTTCATCAAGTTTATCTTTTATCTCTTTAGGTACATCAGCTGCCAATGATAGTCTAACAACATCTGGCATTTCAAGCCCTATACTTGTTATTTTGCTATTTTCCCAATTTCCTTCAACTAAATCTTTGACAGCATTATATATAGCTACGCTTGAATCTGCTACAGCTGATCCAATAAAGCTTGGGTCTTCCTTAGTCCAGTCTGATACGTTACCTATATGCCTTACTGAGCCTTTTGTATCTTTAATTGAATCTACTACACCCGCTCTACCAGAATTCAACATAGTATAAATTACATCAGCTCCATTTTTGATTTCTGCTTCCGCTGCCGCAGCATTGATTACAGTATCATCTAGATTGCCAGTAAACCATGTTAAGAAAGTTGCATTAGGATTTACATATTTCAAGCCATCATAAAAAGCTGCTCTTCCAATTAGTCCTGGATTTGGCCACGCGCCTGAAATGTGTCCCACTACATTACTCTTTGTAGTTAATCCTGCTAAGGCTCCTGCTAACCAAGCTGATTCTTCTTGTAATACTACATAACTTGATAGATTACCTCCTTTAACATTACCTTGTATTACCACAAACTTGATATTAGAATATTCTCTTGAGATTGTTTGAGCTGGAATGTTACATTGACCACCATGAGCAATAATCATATCTGGTCCTTTTTCAGCTAAAGCTCTCAGGGAATCTGTTAATACTTTCACATCAGAAGTTGCTGAAACATTTGACACATAGTCTATTTCAACATCAAGTTCCTTCTTTACCTTTTCATAACCACGATAAGCAGCTTCCATAAAACCACCATCAGTATGTTTCCCTGGTATCAATATAGATACCTTCAATTTTTCTTCCTTTGCTTGATTGTCTTTTGCACATCCAGCGAATGCCACCATCCCAATCAATGCTACCGCTAATATTAAAATAATTCTTTTTTTCATTGTTAAACCTCCTTTAACATTTCAAATCTTTTATGATTTAATCATACAAAATGAAATAACTATAAAAAATGAAATATTTAAGGATTTATCCAGTACAAAATACGGAATTTTGCTATTTACTATTTTTACCTCTATAATTTTGAGGTGTCTCACCCGTTATCTTCTTAAATATTTTGGTGAAATATTCTATATTATTAAATCCTAATTTATATGCTATCTGATAAAACTTTAAATCAGATTCTAATAATAGGATTACAGCTCTATGAACTTTGGCTTTATTAATAAATTCACCTACTGTTATTCCTGTTTCTTGTTTAAATAACTCTCCTAGGTAATTTTTTGATAAGTAAAACATTTCAGCTAAATCATTCATGGTTAATTCTTTTTCAATATCTTCCAATAGATATCTGGCAATCTTATTAACATATTGATTCTTACTGTTAACTGCTGGGAATTGATTAAATTTTTCAAACAAGCACATTAACCATGCATCTAATTTATATTCATATTTGATTCCCATAAAATTAATTAACCAAGAATGTTCTTCAATCACTATTCCTTTAATATCCTTTTCTAGTTTTTCTAAGAGAATTTCTGTTTTTACATGATTATCCTTAGTTCTTAATTTAACAGTCTCTTCAATAGTGATAATCTCATCAATACCATCATAGTCACCTGAACTAATTTTTTTGCCCGCATCGGAAACATATTTCTCTGGATAATAAAAAGTTAGTTGATCTTCTCTTTGTCTTAGCACTTTATTAGCTTTTTTTAATACATTTTGTAAAGCTTCTTGATCTACAGGTTTTACTAAATAATCAAAGACTCCAAATTTTATTGCTTCTTTGGCAAAGGAAAATTCAGCATAATCAGTTAAAAGAATTGAGATTGTTTCTGGTGATATATCCTTAAGCTCCTTGATTAACTCAATACCATCAACCTTGGGCATTCTAATATCAGAAATAACTAAATCAAAGTTCTGCTCTTTAATTAATTCAAGAGCTTCCTCACCATCTTTGGCTTCAGCTTTAATGATAAATCCTGAATCATTTCCCCAAATAGGTAAACGTTTTATCATATTTCTTATTGCTTCCATGTCATCAACAATCAAAACGCTATAAATCATTTCCATCTATCTCCTTATCCTTGCTAGATAAAACTGGTAATATGATATCTACTTTTGTCCCTTTTTCTTTAATACTATCAATTTCAATTTTACCATTGTGATTAGTAATAATTTTTTTTGCTAAGGTCAGTCCAATTCCTGAGCCTTCATATTCATCATTTCCATGAAGTCTTTGGAATATATTGAAAATTTTATCTTTGTGTTTCATATCAAATCCTATACCATTATCTATTATAGAAATAATATTTTCTTCACCAATACGTTTTAATTCAATCTTAATTTCTGCTGATTTTCTATTTCTTGTATATTTAACTGCATTCGATAATATATTAGCTATAGCATCCTTTATTAGAATTCGATCCCCAGGTACTAATAAGCTATTTCCACTAATATCAAAGTTTATTGATCTTTTAGGATTGCCAATTTTATATTCAGTTATAAGTTCTTCTACTACTTCTGCTATATCTACATATTCAATTTCGACTTTTTTGTTACTTAATAATGAGTATTCTAATATTTTATCTATTAAGTTTATCATTCCTTTACAATGTTTTTTTATATTTTCTATCATCTCTTTGCTTTTTTGATCAATTTGAGGGTTATCTTCAAGTAACATTAAACCATAAGCATCTATGGCCCTTATTGGTGATTTCAAATCATGTGATACACCAAAGGAGAATTCTTTCATTTCCTTGACTAAGTATTTAAGTTCTTCTGTTCTTTTATCTACCAAGGTTTCAAGTTCAGCATTCATCTTGTTAATTTTCTCGATTACCTGCAAGTATTGTCTGTTCCTTTTTTCTAGTATTAATCTAGCTTCCTGGTTTTTTTGAAGATATCGAACGGTTATTCCTGCCATTACAATAAATAATAAAAGTGAGAGGCTTAAGGTTAATATAGTCCCATCATCAGGATTCCTAACCCAAGTCAATATATCCATATGATTGATAAATAAGTTGTTGAAAAACATTATTAATAAGGTGAAGAACATACCAAATGCTACAATACCTAGTAAAGCTGGCGTATTGTAATTTGATCCCCTTAATATTTTCAACTTGAAGATTTTTCTTATAAAAGGCATAAGAAGAATAGAATCACAGATAGCTAATAATATACTATCTACTATCACACCTTTGATGGCAAAAATCATTATAATACCAAGACCAAGATCTTTCATTACATTGATATTCCAAAAAGTAATATCTGCTTTTAAAAGTGGTTGAAATAAAATTAGATAAAGCAATATTTTCACTAATATATAAAACAATTGTAATGTATAGATACTATTCCATACTGTCTTCTTGTTTTTTCTTGATAAGGAGCCCCAGCCATGAAGACCTATCCAAATAAATAGGGTCAGAGATGGTACCAGTGATGCCCAGCCATTGTATGAACCTAATATGAAAGGGTATAGGAATACCAAACCCAGACTTATGCTAAGTAACCCATATTTCCAGCCCCAGGCCAGTGCTATTAGCATAGGAAGCATTAGACTCAAGGCGAAATTTATAGATGTTCCGTTAAATTCAATTCTTATGGAATAAAAAATACCTATGAATGAGATTAATCCCAATAATATAGAAATAATAACCTTATATAGTTTCGAATTATCCAACTTTTTGTTAGCTAACATGACTCACCACCTTAAATCATACTTAATGTATTTTTTATTCTATCATATCTCTACTCTTTTTCACAAATAAAAAAGCCCCCAATTAAAGGGGGCTTTCATTAGAAAAAACTACATCATTGGCATTCCGCCCATACCTGACATATCAGGCTTATTAGGTTCTGGTATTTCAGCTACAAGAGTTTCTGTAGTCAATAACAATGCTGCAATACTGCCTGCATTCTGTAATGATGAACGAACAACCTTAGCAGGATCAACAATACCACTAGCAAACATATCAACATACTCACCAGTCAAAGCATTGAATCCAACACCTTGAGGAGATGATAGAACCTTCTCTATAACAACTGAACCTTCTGCTCCAGCATTTTCAGCAATCTGTCTTACAGGTGCTTCTAAAGCCTTCCTTACTATATTCATGCCAGTTTGAGCATCTCCTGTTAACGAATCATCAACTATCTTAGAGATAATATCAGCAAGACATACACCCCCACCAGGAACAATACCCTCCTCAACGGCAGCCTTTGTAGCAGCCAAGGCATCCTCGATTCTCAACTTCTTTTCTTTCATCTCAGTTTCAGTAGCCGCACCAACTTGAATGACAGCAACACCGCCAGCCAACTTAGCTGCTCTTTCCTGAAGTTTCTCTTTATCAAAATCAGAAGTTGATTCTTCTAATTCTCTCTTGATTTGAGTAACACGATTTGCAAGTTGAGTCTTGTCTCCACGACCTTCAACTAAAGTTGTGAACTCCTTGCCAATAACAACCTGTCTAGCAGAACCTAACTGTTCTAATTCAACTTGATCTAGCTTCAGTCCTAGTTCTTCAGAGATAACTTCTCCACCAGTCAAGATAGCAATATCTTGTAACATAGCCTTACGTCTATCCCCAAAACCAGGAGCCTTAACAGCAACACAATTAAATGTCCCTCTAACCTTATTTACAATTAAAGTAGCCAAAGCTTCTGCTTCAACATCTTCAGCTATCAACAATAAAGACTTACCAGTCTTTACAATCTTCTCTAAAACAGGAAGAATCTCTTGTATATTATTGATTTTTTTGTCAGTTATCATAATATATGGATCATCGAGTTCTGCAACCATCTTCTCTGTATCTGTAACCATGTAGGATGACAAATAACCTCGGTCAAACTGCATACCCTCAACAACCTTTAAATTAGTGCCAAAACCTTGATATTCCTCAACAGTTATTACACCATCATTTCCAACCTTTTCCATTGCTTCAGCAATTAAATCACCTATTTCCACGTCATTTGCTGAAATAGAAGCAACTTGAGCTATAGACTCTTTGCTATCGACCTTTTTACTTATAGCCTTAATTTCATTTACTGCTATTTCAACTGCTCTTTCAATTCCCTTTTTTAAGATTATCGGATTAGCTCCAGCAGTAACATTTTTCAAACCTTCTTTAATAATAGCCTGAGCTAGCACAGTAGCAGAAGTAGTACCATCTCCAGCAACGTCGTTAGTTTTAGTAGCAACCTCCTTGACCAATTTAGCACCCATATTTTCAAATGGATCAGGAAGATCTATTTCTCTAGCAATTGTAACACCATCATTTGTAATTAATGGTGAACCATATTTCTTTTCCAATACAACATTCTTACCTTTTGGGCCCATTGTTACTTTTACAGCATTAGCAAGTGCATCCACCCCGGCTTCCATCGCCTTACGGGCTTCAATACCAAATTTTAATTCCTTAGCCATTTTTTACCTCCTAATTTAAAATTACCAATATATCATCTTGACGAAGAACTAAATATTCAACATCATCAATTTTCACTTCAACACCGCCATATTTAGAAAATATAACTCTATCGCCGGCTTTAATATCCATTGTTTCTCTAGCTCCGTCTTCTAGAATCCTACCAGGTCCCACAGCAATTACTTCACCCTCAAAAGGTTTCTCCTTGGCTGTTTCAGGTAGTAAGATTCCACTTGCTGTCTTCTCGACAGAATCTAGTTGTTTTACAACAACCCTGTTTCCTACAACTTTAAAACTCATAACTATTCCTCCTTCTAAAATTTATTAGCAATCAAATCAACCGAGTGCTAACAATATGAATGATATCAAATTCAATATGAAAAATCAAGAAATTTTATAGAAATTTTACCTATTTCATATCAGGTCTGGCACAATTTGCAGCTTTACCTGTTAAAATTTCCAGTCCATGACCAAGTACAGGTAACAAGAACTCCATATATTCTCTACAAGCAATAGGGCTGCCAGGCATATTAATGATTAATGTTTCCCCTCTAATACCGGCAGTACCTCTTGAAAGCATAGCTCTATTGGTCTTTTGGTAACTCATGGCTCTTAGAGCCTCAGGTATACCAGGAACCAACCTCTCGACTATATCTAAAGTTGCCTCAGGTGTAATATCTCTTGGAGAGAAGCCTGTACCTCCTGTAGTCATAATCAAATCCAGCTTTAGTTCGTCAGACCAAGATTTCAGCACCCCTGATATATCATCGCGATTATCAGGAACCATTATATACTCAACAACTTCACCAATAGGAGTGATCATCTCGATAATAACCTTACTGCTTAGATCTTCACGTTCACCTCTAGATCCTGCATCACTTGCAGTCAATACACCTATTCTAAACATATTCAATCACAATCTCATCTTCAGCTTTTATTTTACCAGGATTAAGAACCTTGGCAAAAATCCCATCTGTTGGCATTACACATTTTCCAGCTTTTTGCATTATGACACAACCTGAATGACACTCTTTGCCTATTTGTGTAACTTCCAAGACTACCTCATCACCTATCAGCAATTTAGATCCAATTGGCAATACCTTCAAATTAATACCTTCAGTTACAATATTCTCTGCAAAATCTCCATTTATCAAAGTCACACCCCTGGCTCTCATTTCATCAACGCTTTCTTTCGCCAGTAAACTGATTTGTCTATGCCAGTTTCCGCCATGAGCATCGCCCTTGATTCCAAAATCAACTATGCATTCTCCAAAATCTATCTCTTTTTTTTGTTCCCCTTTTTCCCTACTTATACAAACAGCTAAAACTTTTGCCATTACTACTTGCTCCTTTCATATACACCAGACTTGCCACCTGTCTTTTTTTCTAACAATATATCTGTTATCGTCATTCCTTTGTCTATGCCCTTACACATGTCATAGATAGTCAAAAGTGCTATGGAAATACCTGTCAGTGCTTCCATTTCCACACCTGTCTTCCCATCAACATTTACTGTGCACATAGCTTCAATCAGAGAATTTTCCTTATCAATTCTAAAATCAACAGTACAACTATTTATAGGTAATGGATGACACATGGGAATAAGACTCGAAGTATTCTTTGCTCCCATAATTCCAGCTACTCTGGCAACACTGAATACATCACCCTTAGGCACACTATTATCAAGAATGGCTTTCAATATTTTTTCAGGTAAAATTATTTTCCCTGTTGCATAAGCAGTTCTTGTAGTTATATTTTTACCACCCACATCAACCATCTTAGCCTTGCCCTCTTTATCTAAATGTGTAAATTCCATTCTAACCTCCTATTTGAGACATTCTTCTACGTTGATTGCCCCAGCCTTCCTCCATATTATGGCCTTCAGGCTTACCTAAAATTATTTCAGAAATAAAATTTCTTAGCTCCTCGTCACTAGCACCAGATCTAATTAACTTTAAGACATCATATTCTAAATCCATATAAAGACAAGGTCTAATCTTACCATCGGCAGTTAATCTAAGCCTATTACATGTGCTACAAAATTTATGTGATAATGCCCCAATAAAGCCAACACTACCAATACCGCCAATAATTTTATAGTTTTCTGCCGGTCCATTAGTTTTAATTTCAGTTGTTTCTTCAAGTTCATATTTAGTTTCAAGTAATTCCTTTATTTCTGAAATTGGATAATGCTTCAAAAAAGCATCATGATCACTTTCACCGATAGGCATCAATTCAATAAATCTAACTTGCACTTCTTTTCTAAATGCATAATCAGCAAACTCAATAAACTCATCATCATTGAAGCCCTTTATTGCAACTACATTGATTTTAACTGGTTTTAAACCAATTTCAATTGCCTTGTTTATTCCTTTAAGCACCTTATCCAAACTTCCCCATCTAGTAACCTGTTTAAACCGGTTCTCATTAAGAGAATCTAAACTAACATTGATTCTTGTTAATCCAGCATTCTTTAATCCTTCAGCCATTTCTTCTAATAAGATTCCATTAGTAGTTAATGTTATGTCTTCTATTTCAGGAATACTGCGTAACATCTTTATTAAGTTTTCTATTCCACTTCTAACTAGAGGCTCACCCCCCGTAAGTCTGATTTTTTTGATGCCCAATGGTACTAGTGCCTTTACTAAATTATAGATTTCCTCAAAACTCATCATATCTTGATGTTTTAATAAATCCACACCATTCTCTGGCATACAATAAACACACCTTAAATTACATCTGTCTGTGACAGATATTCTTATATAGTCAATAGTTCTCATTAATTCACACTGCTTTCTCTTGCCTTTTCTACGCTTCCTAATATTTGTTTTTCATTTAAAGGTAAATAATAGGAATTTATTAAATCTCCTTTTTCATCACATAAAATAACCACTGGCAAGCTTTCAATATCAAATTTATCTATAAAGTATCTTGACTCTTTGCTGATTTCCTTCGGGTTATAGGAAATATCAAAAACAGTCAAACTTTCATCGGTCTTTTTAATTATATTATCTATAAGCTTTTTATTTTCATCACTTACAGGTGAAAAATCATCTCTTATCACAACAAGATATGGTACCTTATTTTGCTTTAAAATATCAAGTCTTTGAAAAACACTTCCTTTATTCGTACTACTCATGCTTGCTACAGCAAAATATAAGAAAGCACCTAAGATAATAAAAATAACTATTTTGAAATAGAAACTTAACTTTGACTTAGTGGACTTAGTGGACTTATTATTCTTATTTGTCTTGTTAGAGCTTTTTCCCTCTTTAATATTTTTAATTTTCCTATTTTTATCATTATCAATTATTTTATAATTTTTTTTATCGTTACTCAAAATAGCTCCTTTTTATCAATTTTATCCACAGTTTCCACACCTAACGACTTACTATAATGTGGATAATGTGGATAACTATTTAATTTCTCCACTAGAATAGGCATTTAGAAACAAGTCCCCTTTTATGTCATATTGACTTAAATAATATGCAGCACTACCTATCATAACACCATTATCAGTACACAAAATCCCTTTTGGGTAGTATACCTCAAGGCCAATTCCTGCTCCATTTTCTTTTAACTTATCAACTAAATATTTATTGGAAGTAACACCACCACCAAGAACAACTTTCTTAATACCGTAATTATTACTAGCAATCAATACTTTTTCTATAACGGCTGAAGCTATAGCATCTTGAACAGCAAAAGCAAAATCTTCAATTATAATTTCATTACCTTGAGCTTTCATTTTATTAAGATAATTTATAACATTTGACTTTAAACCACTAAAACTAAAGTTATAATTATCCTTACCCAACTTGGCTACCGGAAAGACAAGATTTGTTCTTGCTCCGAGTTTTGCATACTTCTCAATTTCAGGTCCACCTGGATAATCCAAGCCTAATTTTCTGGCAATCTTATCAAAAGCTTCGCCAGCAGCATCATCAAGAGTTTGCCCGATTACTTCAATATCAAGATGACTATGCCAAATAGCTAGGGAAGTATGTCCACCAGAAACTATTAAAGCTAAAATAGGAAATTCATTAAGTTCATGTTCAACAAGATTTGCATAAATATGCCCTCTTAAGTGATGAACAGGAATTATCGGTATATCCAAACTGATACTTAAACCCTTAGCAGCTGTTATTCCGACTAAAAGTGCCCCAATAAGTCCTGGTTGATTTGTAACTCCAATTGCAGTTAAATCCTCTTTCTTTATACCAGCTTCCTTTATCGCAATATCAATTACCCCAATTATCATTTCAAGATGTTTTCTTGAGGCTACCTCAGGAACAACACCTCCATATTTTTTATGTATATCAATTTGTGATGAAATAACGTTTGAAAGTACTTCTTTACCGTTTTTCACTACAGCTGCTGATGTTTCATCACAACTTGTTTCTATTCCTAGTATAATACTATCCACGTCGTCCTCCCAAACAATTATATCATTAAACCTAAAATGTTTAAATATATAAACATTTCCTGGTTGCTATCTAATCTGATCCATTAAATTAAGTATTTGAACCGATGTTTGTATTTGTTGCTCCAATTTACTTATTTCTGCCTGAGTATCCTTTTCATAATTTGCAAAATATGAAAAATTCCCGTTTTCTATTTGAACAAACATCGTATTTTCCGGTAACTGTTTCTTACGATCTTCATATAGTTTTAAATCCAATACTTTATCCATTGTTCCTTTTATCGATACTACTTTAAGTCCACTCTTACTTAAATCAGCTTCTTCACTTGGATAGGACGCCAAGAAAACTGCACCTTTGATTTTTTCATCAGCCTTTAAGTTAATTGACATAGCCTCACCACCACTTCCATGTCCAACAACAGTCCATAAAAGTATGCTATCATAGTCTTTAATAATCGAATTCATCGTATTACTACCTATGTTAGGGCTATTGAATAAAAATTCTGGGATGACAACAAGATAACCCTTTTTTGCTAATATTATACTTAAGGGTATATACGACTTTGGTGATACTCCACCATTTGCATAAATTATTATGCCTTTAGTAGGTTCTCTGAAATTCGGCTTTACTATATAGCCACTATCCTCAATTATATCTAAATCAGCACCTTCTGCTTGAATAATTTGGTCTACTTCTTCATTTTCTATTTTGGCAATAGTAGTAACTTCATTATCAACAATTTCAATCATAAACCATACACCTAATAAAATCAGGAGTATTATTGATAACAGAGCTTTAATACTATGTTTTTTTCTTTTCTTTGGTGCTCTACTTCTTCTATTTGCCTTTTGCGATCTTCTTCCCATATTTTTCTCCAATTATTTCAGCCATAATTGATACAGCTATTTCCTCTGGTGTTTCTGCGCCTATATCTAACCCTATAGGTGCATGGATTCTATCTATATCAACTTGAGAATAACCTGATTTTTGCAAATCCTCAAGAATCAGACTAATTTTTCTTTTACTCCCAATTAACCCTATATATTTACTTTCTTTTTTAATAACACCCTTAACACATTCAGCATCTTGTAGATGACCTCTTGTAACTACAGTTACATACGTGTAAGAATTAAAATTATAGCTGTCTAACATAGTGCTGAAATCCCCAGCCCTTAATCCGACTGCATTAGGAAATCTTTCTTTTGCCACAAATTCAGGTCTATCATCAAATACAGTCACTTCAAATCCAAGTATAACAGCTAATTCATAGATTGCATAACCTACATAACCTCCACCTAAAATCAGTAAATTATTCATAGGTCTTATAACATCATAAAAATATCCCTCTGATTCTTTTTCTTTAAAATCAATAAAATTAATTTCACCATTTATTAAGTTAGTACTTAATTTTACGCTATTACCATGATTATTTAATTCTAAGGTTTTTAGAAATACAGCCTTAGTTTTATCATCAATGTACTGTAACATCAATTTATTAATACCACCACATATCATTAATGAATCTTTTGGATCGTCACCTAATCTAGTAATATCCATAACAAGGAATTTTTTACTTTCTAATATTTTTTGGGCCTCAAGCATACTTTCATATTCACCAGAGCCACCACCAACAGTGCCTTCTATTATACCATTTCTTGTAACTATCATTTTACTGCCAGCATGTCTTGGCGCGGATCCCTTGGTATCTATTATAGTTACAAGAACCATTTCATCAGTCAAATCCTTTATAGTCTCTAGTATTTTTTTATTCATACTTCAATACTCCAAATAAACACATTTTTTTACCTACAATCAAAGATCCCTCTACCGCAGCTCTTCCTATAGCCATTGCTTTTTCTGAAATTGTAAAACAATATTCCGGAAATATACGAGGGTCTACATCACCGATTTTCATTGCTTCAGGTACTAACATACCTTCTACAATAAGGCCTCGTAAAACCCCTTTAAACGGACTTCTCACAGGAATTCCATCAACCTTTAATATTATATCATCTAGTTCTACAATATCTCCAAGTTTTTTAAAATGTTCTACCTTCCCAGCAACTGGAGAATATAGAACTCTTTCTAAACCTCGACCATCGACAATACCAGGAATCCCACTGTTTTTAATAGCTGAACCTTTTTCTATAATCTTCCCTAAATAGTGCCCTCTTTTAGTTTCAATAACCAAATGACAATCTTCACCTGCAAAAAAACCTGGACCACAACCAATAACTATAGGTGCATCATCTATTCTTGTGCCTAAATTAACCTTAGCTAAAATAGAATCAACAATTACATCTGGCTTATATTTTTCTTTTATTGCCCCCTCAGGGTCTATTATTACCCCAATATTGCCCTTTTCTAAGTAATCTGAATAGTTATCTTCAGTAACATGGACACCTGTCACTCCTTCAATCTCCACCTTTTCCTCGTAAATGCAATTGGCAAAGGCTACACTTCTTCTAATTACAGTAGGCAGCTTAACCTCCGTCATAAGAACTTGAAAACCACTCTTATGAAAAGCCATAGCAACTCCACTTGCCAAATCTCCAGCGCCTTTAATTAATACTTTAACCATTTTATTCCTCCTTGATTTTCATATATTCATTCAAGGTATCAATATCTGCAATTACGCCGGGATCATCTAGATCCACATAAATGCACCCCTTTTCCTTGATAATGTCTCTTGCCCCAATATCTCCCTTGATTTTCTTAAAACTACTTTGAAGAGCTATTGGAAAAATTACCGGATGACCTTTTTTACCCATAAATCTAGGTACTATTATTTCCCCTTTATTATCACCATAAGCCTTTATTAGCATTTCTATTGAATTATCTTCTATTAAAGGTAAATCACAAGGTGTCACTAAAAAATAGTCGGCATCAAAGGTTCTCGCTTCTCTGAAAGAAGCACTCATCCCTTCTTGATATTCCTTAATTTCTTGAAACTCAAAACCTATTTCTTTAATATTACTCCTTATTACTTCTTTATGAAAACCTATTGTGACAAGGATATCCTGGCAATAAGCACTATACTTTTTTATTGTCTCTTCCAAGAATGTCGAACCACCAAATTTCAACAATTGTTTTATGCTTCCCATTCTTTTACCTTCACCAGCAGCTAGAATTAGCACCCCAACCTTATCATCGAACTCTTGATAAATTTCTTTTTCTTTGACAGAAACTAAATATGATCCAATTCCATATCTATCATATAGTTGTTTTAACAGATCCTTAACTATAAAATCATTAATCAAGATATCACCTTGATTAATAATAACCTTTAAGTTTCTATAGCTAGTATCTTTAAGCCAACCTTCCTCAAGCAATTTTAAGATATTTTCATTTGAATATTGCATTTCCTTTTCACCCAATATCATTTTCACCTTTTCTAGGTTGAAGGTATTGTCTTCACTAATTTTTTCTCCAATTATTTTAGCAGAAAAAAACAGAAAGGTCTTGCCAGAATTTATCGGCACCACAGGTTCATAATCATAAGGAACTTTAAAAGGAAGCCTTCTTGAACCGTCTGCCTCGATTAATATTACAACATCTAGAGGTATTTGAGTAATATTTTCAAAGTCTTCTTTTTTGTACCCCTGATATTTTTTGTCAACCACAGTTGAAACTTGAATATTTATACCCTCTTCTATTCTATCTATGTTAATATTATTACTAAAATTAACCTTATATTCTTTGAACTCTTCTATGGAAATCTTAGTCGTTGTTGTAATTAGTACTTTATATCCCATTTTAGCCAATAAACTAGCTGCTATCTTGATTGCTGATGTTTTACCACCAGCACCAATAAAGCAATATATATGGCCGCCTTTTATTTGTTCACTAATAAATTGACTATTCATTAATTCTCCTTAGAATCTTCATCCAATACACTAATAATTCTGCCTCCACCAAGTAATACGTCAGAGTTTTCACTACTATATAGCACAGCCGACTGTCCTATAGTTACTGATGATGTAGGTTCAACAAACACTAGTTTGAAGCCATCATCAACTTTGTTATATATTGCTTTTGTTGGTTTACTTCTGTATCTTACCTTAACTAAAACCTCTGTTCCATCCTCTATTTTTCTATTTGAAATATAGAAGTCGGAACTTGCAATTAACCCAAAATTATAGATATCTTTTGCATCTCCTACGATCACTTTATTTTCAGAATTTACTATTTTTATAACATAAACTGGTGTGCCATAGGCTACAATAATTCCTCGTCTTTGACCTATTGTGTAATAATATATAGGTTTCCCTTTTCCTAGATATTTACCATTTTTATGGTAAATATCAGCTGGCTCACCACTTACCATCTTGTAATTATCGATAAACTTGCCATAATTCCCATCAGGTACAAAGCATATATCTTGACTTTCTTTCTTATTAGCGACAGGTATATTGTTTTTATTAGCAATTTCTCTTACTTCACTTTTAATCATTTTCCCTAATGGAAAAAGCAAATGTTTAAGTTTTTCCTGATTTAGTTGATAAAGAAAGTAACTTTGATCCTTTGTTTGGTCTAAACCTTTTCTAAGAACATATTCATTTTTATTCTCATCATATTCATTTATCACATAATGACCAGTAGCAAGGTAATCAAAACCCATAGCTAATGCTTTTTCTAATAAATCAATAGACCTTATATATAGATTGCAATCCATACAAGGATTTGGTGTATTTCCGGCTAAATATTCATTGCAAAAATTATCTATAACCCTATCCTTGAATAAATCTCTATAATTAAAAACATAATGTTTTATTCCTAATAGATTAGCAGTTGAACGAGCATCATCAATAGCTTCGTTACCACAACAGGATTTACTTGATTCAATATTACAAATATCATTAAGCCATATCTGACAGGTTACTCCAACCACTTCATATCCTTGTTCTTTTAGTAGCAATGCCGTAACAGCACTATCCACACCACCACTCATTGCAACTAAAACCTTCTTTTTCATTACTTTTCTCCATTCATAAAATATTTATGAGCATCAAAGGGATCTTCATTTAATACCCTTATATATTTACCATCTTGATTTAGTGTATAACTATTTACACTATCCCTATCAAGAACATCTAGTATATTCAATATTTCTTTTTTTCCATAACTATCCTTTATTGGACATAATGCCTCCACTCTTCTGTCAAAGTTTCTGTCCATAAGATCCATACTGCCAATCAAAGTTACCTCTTCACCAGCATGGAAGAAGTAATAGATTCTGCTATGTTCGAGAAATCTACCTACTATGCTCTTAACTATAATATTTTCATTTGGCACAATCCCACATATTCCTCTAACTATCAGATTTATTTTAACACCGACTTGAGCAGCTTCATAAAGCTTATCGATTAGTTCTTGGTCAATTAGTGAATTCATTTTTGCCTTTATTAAGCCTACTTTTCCTTGTTTTACCTCATTAATCTCATAATCTATAAGCTTGTGAAAAATTTCTCTGGAATTGAAAGGACTAATCAGTAATTCTTTAGATTTTATTATTTCCTTACCACTAGCTAGAAAATTAAAGATTTGTATAACATCTTCGCCTATTTGTCTATCTGCGGTAAATACACCAAGATCCTCGTAAGTTGTTGCTGTATTTTCATTATAGTTCCCAGTTCCTATGTGACAGTAAGTTTGAATTCCTTCTGTTGAATCTTTTTCTTTTCTAACTATCAGTATAAGTTTAGCATGGGTCTTTAATTTAAGGGGACTTAAAATCACTTGAACACCTGCTTTTTCTAATCTTTTTGCCCAAGCAATATTATTAGCTTCATCAAACCTAGCTTTAACCTCTAATAGTACAGTAACATTTTTTCCTTTGTTTGATGCTTTTATCAAAGCTTCAACTATAGGACTGTCCTTACTTACTCTATATAATGTTTGTTTAATAGCTACAACTTTTATATCATTTGCCGCTTCTTCTAATAAATCAAGTATGCATTGAAAATCGTCGTAAGGAAAATGACAAATATGGTCTTTTCCCTTTATTTGGCTGATGATACTACCATCTTTGAACACCTTTTGTTGTTCAAATTCATCATGTTGGTATTTGTTAAACCATTTTTTCTTATATATTTGATCTAAATATGTTAAATCAAGATCATTATTTATGACATAAATTTCTCTGTCAGTTATTTTCATTTTTTCTTTAAGTATATTTACTAATTTTATGGATGGTTCAGATGCAATTTCTAGTCTTACTATCTGTCCCCAACTTCTTTTCTTAATTGATCTTTCTACTTTAGTCAAAAGATCTTCAGCATCATCATCATCATAATTCAAATCAGCGTTCCTGATTATTCTAAATATGTTCTTTTCTAATATCTGATAACTATCAAAAAGAAAATTTAAATTACTAGAGATTAGTTGCTCTAGTAAAATAAATTTTCTTTCTTTCTTATTGCCTATAGGAACTATTCTCTTAATTGTTTCCGGGATTTGAATTTCTCCTAAATATTCTTGATTATCTTTTATTAATCTTAAGAAGATGTTTAGGGTTTTATTCTTTATTAGCGGAAAATGTGTATCTATTTTGAATGCTCTAAAAGTTAGATAGGGAAATATTTTATTTTTAAAATATTTATTTAATTCAACTGTCTCTGCATCTGTCAAAGTTGTTATATTAACAATATTTATACCCTGACTTGACAGCAGATTTTTAAGGTCCGCATAACGTTTATAACATTCTTTATACATTTCTCTTACGTTAACATTTATCAAATTAATTTCATCCTCTGGATTTTGGTCGATTTTATCTATTCTTAATTGATCACTTTTAATTTGATCCCAAAGTGATCCAACCCTTACCATGTAAAATTCATCCAGGTTATCATAAAAAATACTGATGAATTTCAATTTTTCACCTAATAAAAGGTTCTTCCTGTCATAAATCTCCAGTACTCTTCTATTAAATTCCAACCAACTTGATTCTCTGTTAAAGTATTTATTCATAATTAATCCTTAAAAGGTCTATCTATTTTCGTACCTTGAAGATATTTCTCTATAATATTATTTTGACTTCCAAGATAAAGGAATTTCTCTAATCTTTCTATTGGAGTCCTTACTTCACGTGGTGCCATGATACTATTTGTATCTATTACTATAAAATCAGCGCTGTAACCTTCTTCAAAACTACCTGTCTCACCAAAGAATGATCCTCCAGACTTTGTAGCCATATAGAAGACTTCAGATAATGTTAGTACTTTTGCGAGGTCATCTTCCATTCTCGCCTTCATTTTAGATAATTGTATTGCTAGAACTATTTGATTTGGCATAAAGATGTGATGGCCACCACTTATATCTGAGCCGATACTAACAGGAAGCCCAGCTTCCAACATGCCCTTAACATCCATGATGCCACTAGTTAAATTGGCATTGGATTCTGGACAATGCACAGGATAGAAATTTCTTTTTTTCATTAGATCAAGTTCTTCTTTAGTATTATGTATACAGTGAGCCATAATAGTCTTGCTGTTACTTCCGAATAATCCGTATTTTTCAAATACTTCAGTTGAAGTTTTGTATTCTGGGTGTAATTGTGTTACCCAAGCATTTTCTGCCAGACTTTCATTCATATGACTTTGAACAGGCACATCATACTCCTTGGCTAATTGACCTTGGCCTTTCATAGATTCAACCGTACAGTGAGGGACAAATCTAGGAGTTATAATTGGTTTTACTAATTTATTACCCTTGTATTTCTTAATAAGGTCTTCGCTGAAGTTTATACTATCTTCAGTTGATTCTATATAGAAATCAGGTGTATTTCTGTCCATATTAACTTTACCGACATATGCACTTAGTCCAGATTCAATAGCTAGTTTGAACATTAAGTCTGACGCTTCCTTGTATAAGCTTGCATAAATAACTGAGCGCAATGATCCAGCTTCCCATAGTTTTATTAGAACTTCCTTATATATTTCTTCTGCATAAGCCAAATCCTTGAACTTAACTTCTTCTGGATATGTATATTTTTCTAACCAGGTTAATAACTCTTCATCGTTACCAAGTCCACAGTTGGCATATTGATTTGCATGTAGATGTAAATCAACAAAAGATGGTAAAATCAAATTTCCTGTTCTATCAACTACCTCTTCTGTGCCAAAATATTCCTTTTGGACTGCTTTAACTTTCCCGTCTTTGATAATTAGAAATCCATTTTCATAAATCTCAAAGTCATCTTTGTTTTTAGTAAATAAAATATCACCTTTTATTACCATAATTAGTCCTCCCTTAGTTTTCTAAAAATTTCAAACAGGATAAACTTAACGACTTTATTTTTAATCTCCAGCCTGTTACCGCTAAATATTCTAGTCACAACCGAAATTTGATCTTTATATTTAAATGCTATATATACTAGTCCTACAGGTTTATCAATAGTACCACCAGATGGACCAGCAATACCAGTAATGCTAATGGCCAAATCAACATTAGTTTTTTTAAAAACACCTTCTGCCATTTCTATTGCAGTATTTTCACTTACTGCTCCATATTGTTCTAGTGTGCTAGTATTAACATTTAATTCCTCTATTTTTGCCCTATTACTATATGTAATATAGGCTCTATCAAAAAAGTCTGAACTCCCTGGGATATTTGTAAAGATATTACTAAGTAAACCACCTGTACAGGACTCTGCAATTGCAATCTTTAAGCCCTTGGCTGTTAACTGTTCAGCTACAAGGCTTTCTAGACTTTCGTCATCTTCTCCAAAATAGTAATCTTCAAGTCTTTCTATTATGTTTTTTGAAACCTGAGTTACTAGCTCTTCTAATTCCAGCTTGTTTTCGCCTTTTGCTGTTACTCTAAAATGAATTTCGCCATCTTTTATTGTTGGGGCTACTGATGGATTGTTGGCTCTTATAAGATCTCTTATTTTATCTTCAGCCTTGGATTCCCCAATTCCGGCAAATTTTAAAGTTTTTGAATATATTTTTTCCTTGCCAAGCATATTTTCTTTAAGATATGGTATAATTTTATTTTTCATTAATACGCTTAATTCTTCAGGAGGTCCTGGTGTTAGAAAATAATGTTTACCATTACCCATGACAACTGATCCTGGAGCTACTCCTGCATCATTAAAGAAGGCTATGGCTCCATCAGGT
>JBGSJN010000083.1:0-4650 GCA_041741995.1 Bacillota bacterium | reverse complement strand
GAGAGTACCAATCTATTATGATTTGGGTAGTGGTGCACTATTCGACTTTTCACCTTATGGTATTAATGAACCTACTGTCAAACAACTTATAACTAGTGGTATAGATATCCTCTCCTTTAGCGGTGATAAGCTATTAGGAGGTCCACAAGGTGGAATTATTGTTGGTAAAAAGAAACTTATAGATAAAATAAAGAAAAATCAATTTCTTAGAGCGGTAAGAGTTGATAAACTAACCTTATCAGCACTTGAAGGTACACTTCTTGAGTACTTAGACTTGGAAAAGGTGAAAATTAGTAACCCTACAATCAACATGTTAACAATAAGTCTTGAAGATTTGAAGGAAAAAGCATTGGTTCTTTCTCAAATGTTCAAACAAGAAGATATCAGGTTTTCTATCAAAAAAATAAATTCACTCTCAGGTGGAGGTTCCTTGCCTGATAAAAAATTTCCCTCATACAGTCTTGTACTGGAAAATGACGGGGGTATCAGTCTTCCTAAGTTAGTTGATACCTTAAGATTTAACAGACAGCCTATAATTGTTAGAGTCAAGGACAACCAACTAATAATGGATTTAAGAACAATCAAAGATGAAGATTTTGAAATGCTAGTTGCAGAATTTTCAAGAATATATAATGGGGAAATATTATGAGTTTCTATATTGTAGGCACTGCAGGTCATATTGACCACGGTAAGACAGAACTGGCAAAAGCCTTGACGGGAATACAAACAGATAGATTAAAAGAAGAACAACAAAGAGGTATGTCAATAAAACTTGGGTTTGCTCCTCTAAAACTTAGCGACGATATAACTCTAGGACTTGTTGATGTTCCTGGCCATGAAAAATTCATCCAACAAATGCTTTCAGGAGCCTCTGGTATGGATATTGTGTTATTGGTTATTGCAGCGACAGAAGGTATAATGCCACAAACTAAGGAACATATTGATATAATTTCTTTACTTGGAATTAAAAACGTCATAGTTGCCCTAACTAAGAAAAGTTTAGTCGATGAGGATTTCTTGAATTTAGTAATTGATGATATTAAAGATTACCTTCAAGATAGAGATTTTATAGATACTCCAATCATACCAGTTGATAGTATAAACCAAGAAGGCATTGAAGCCCTAAAACATAAGCTGCTTGAGATGATAATTGCATTACCAGACAAGGACTTAGGAAACTACCCAAGACTTCCCATTGATAGAGTATTTACCCTGCAGGGGCATGGAACAGTTGTAACAGGTACTCTTTGGAGTGGAGAAATATCAAAAGGTGACCAACTTAGGATATTCCCAATTGAAGAGAAAGTAAAAGTAAGAAATATTCAGGTACATAACAAAAATGTTGAAACTGCCTATGCTGGACAAAGAGTAGCCTTAAATATACCTGATCTTTCAATAAAGGAAATACCATCTGGTTCAGTACTTTTAAAAGAAAATATAATTCAACCAACCTATAAGGTTAGCGGAGTATTTAGATTACTAAAAGATAAACATAGCATGCACAATCTTGATAAAATCAGAATTCATCTTGGAACAGGAGAAACAACTGGCAAGCTAATACTTCTTGAAGAAGATGATATATATCCTGGTCAAGAAAAACTAGCAGGACTTTATTTGGATAATGCTCTAGGTACAGTTTATGGTGATAATTTAATCATCAGAAAGGAAAATGCCAGTGAAACTTTAGGTGGTTTTAAAATTATTGAAGCTTCACCAACCAAATTTAAAAGATTGGATAAGGATTTTATTGATGAATTAAGGAAAAAGTCTGAAGGATCTGTTGCAGATAAGCTTATATCTCTTATTCAGCACTATCCTTTTATTACACTTGATGAAATTTCCCTTAAGTTAGCAATAAGTAAAGATGAAATACAAGAAATAGTTGCGAATAATAATGATAGAATACTGGTATTTGATACTCAGTTCCTTCTTAAGGAAAAAAAGATTAATCTAATTGAAAATATATTGGAATATATTGATGGGAAGTTAGATAAGACTCCCTTGGCTGCCGGTGTTGCAAAGGAAGAGATAAAATCTAAATTCTTTAAGGAACAAACCCAGAAAAACTTTAACAATATTATTAGTTTATTAGTTGGTGATGAACTAGAATCAACAGGTGAGTTACTTAGATCAAAAGGCTACGTGGTAAAACTTAGTGATGAAGATAAGCAAATTATAGATAGAATCATTACTATTTACTCTAAAGATGGTTTAACTGTCAAAAATACCAAGGAAATGTCAGAATTTATGAAATTTTCTAATGAAAAATATAACAAGTATCACAATTATCTAATGGATATTGGTGAACTAATCAAGATAGATGAAAATATGTTTTTGACAAAATCAGTTTATAAAGATGCTATAAATAAGATAAAAGAATACTGTTTAAGTAATGAATCTATTGAAATAGCTACTGCAAAGGATATACTTAATACATCAAGAAAATATATTGTTCCTTTCCTAGAACACCTTGATTATATAAAGATAACAAAAAGAATAGAAAATAAAAGGGTATTAACAAGGAGGTAAAAATGGCTAAAGACGCATCATTTGACATTGTTTCAGAATTTGACATGCAAGAAATGGACAATGCCATCAATCAAACTAAAAAGGAAATCATAACAAGGTACGATTTTAAAGGTTCGAAAGCCGAAGTAAATCTTACAAAAGAGACAATTACCTTGACTGCAGAAAATGATAGTAAGATAAACGCTATGATGGATATTCTACAATCAAAGGCTATAAAAAGAGGTCTTTCTTTAAAGATTTTCGATTATGGTAAAATAGAAACTACTGCAGGCTCAATGGTTAAACAAGTTATAACTTTAAAACAAGGACTAAACCAAGATATAGCTAAAAGAATAATCAAGGAAATCAAAGAAAGCAAACTAAGGGTTCAAAGTCAGATTCAAGGGGAAGTTGTTAGAGTAACAGCTAAAAACATCGATGATCTGCAAACAGTTATAACTCTTTTAAAAGAGAAGGATTTAGATATACCTTTACAGTTTATAAATTACAGGTCATAAGGAGTAAATTATGGCAATAATAATTGATATTCTATTACTGGCAATTTTTTTAATAACCATAATAATCTGCTTTAAAAGAGGTTTCTTGAAAGGTTTATTCGGAATAGCTAAGATAATACTATCTTTCATAGGCACCTATTATTTGCAAATTTTATTGCAACCAGTATTTGAAAGATATATACCAAATAATATTGAACTACCCGAAGTACTAAGTGGTAATTTTATTGATCAAATTGTTCAAACACTTTTAAGTAGTTTTGTTACTTCAGTCATAATTTTCATTGCTGTATTCCTGTTTCTTTCAATAATCAGCAAGATGTTATTAGATTTATTTGAAGATTTTTTCTTAACAAATATTCTTAATAGATTAGGAGGCCTTGTTGTTGGGTTTATTCTTGGTGGTATAATTGTTTTCATTTCAGGCTACCTTATTAGTCTTGCTTTATTGATGAACAATACGACTACAGGAATTGTTATAATCAATGAATCCTATATACTAAAATCAATTGTAGAAAATAATGTTCCACTTTTGATTGAAATAATCAGCAAGTAGGTGAATGAATGAAAAAAATCGGAATATTAACCTCAGGAGGAGATGCTCCTGGTTTAAATGCTGCCATAAGAGGAGTTGTTAAGTCAGCCAAAGAATTACATAATATGGAAACAGTTGGTTTTTACTTTGGATTTGGTGGCCTTATTGACAACAACTATACCACTATCAATGACACTTCAGGATTTTTAACAAAAGGTGGAACTATACTTAAAACTTCCAGAGTAAAGCCATTTAAAGGTGAAAACAAGGAAGAAAAATTAAGATCTATATTACACAATTATCGAAGTCATGAATTAAGTGCATTAGTAGTAATTGGTGGAAATGGAACTCAAAAGACAGCTTATAGTCTGCAAAAAGAACTTGGCTTAAATATCATAACTTTACCAAAGACAATAGACAATGATATAGCAGGTACAGATGTTTCCTTTGGCTTTTCTTCAGCAGTAGATATTGCTACTGAAGCAATTGACAGAATACACTCTACAGCCTCCTCACATAACAGGGTGATGGTTGTTGAAGTAATGGGTCATAAAGCAGGTTGGATTGGCTTACACGCAGGTCTATCAAGTGGTAGTGATATAATATTGATACCAGAGATCCCTTTTTCTTTCAAGAGAGTATATGAATGTATCAATAGGCGTGTTGAACAGAAAAAAAACTCAACTATAATTTGCGTAGCAGAAGGTGCAATCAGTCTTGATGAGCTTGAATTATCTACTTCTGAACTTTCCGGCAAAAGAAAATTTAGAAGTATTGGTCAGCGATTAGCAAGGAAAATAGAAAAGCATACACCTTATGAAAGTAGATTAACAGTACTAGGATATGTTCAAAGAGGTGGTTCTCCAAATGCCTTTGATAGAAATTTAGCGACAATTTTAGGAGCAAATGTGGCCAATCTGATTGAAGCAGAAAACTTTGGTAATATGGTAGGCTATATAGACAATAAAGCAAAGGCCATACCTCTAGAACAAGTTGCAGGGTTTTTAAATGTTGTAAAAAAAGATAATCCAGTTATGGAAGCCTGTAGATCAATCGGAATATCTTTTGGTGATTAATTTATATTTTTTTAAA
>JBGSJN010000082.1:0-15653 GCA_041741995.1 Bacillota bacterium | reverse complement strand
TGCTTTTCTGTCTGAAAAATTAAACTATCAGCCTGATTTATTTTATCAATCCGGTCTTTTTCTTTCTTATCTTTGTCTGCATTAATCCTTGCTTCTTCTTTCATCTTTTCAATTTCAGAATCGGTAAGGCCAGAGGATGCTTCAATTCTGATACTTTGTTGCTTGCTGGTACCTGTATCTTTGGCAGAAACATGTAAAATACCATTTGCATCAATATCAAATGTTACTTCAATTTGAGGAATACCTCTTGGAGCTGGTGCTATACCATCAAGCATGAATCTTCCAATACTTTTATTATCAGCAGCCATTTGTCTTTCCCCTTGTACTATATTGATGTCAACACTTGGTTGATTATCAGCAGCAGTTGAAAATACCTGACTTTTTGATGTTGGTATTGTAGTATTTCTTTCGATTATTCTTGTTGCAATTCCACCTAAAGTTTCAATACCAAGAGAAAGTGGTGTTACATCCAATAATAGAATGTCGTGCACTTCACCAGTTAAAACTCCACCTTGAATTGCTGCGCCTAAAGCAACACATTCATCAGGATTCACACCTTTGAATGGTTCCTTGCCTAAAATCTTTTTAATAGCATCTTGTACAGCTGGAATTCTTGTTGAACCACCAACTAGGATAACTTTATCAATTTGACTAGCAGTTAATCCTGCATCTTTTAAAGCTGTTTCTGTAGGTCCCATTGTTTTTTGTACCAAGTCGGCTGTTAATTCATCGAACTTAGCTCTTGATAGTGTAATATCCAGGTGTTGTGGTCCTGATTCGTTAGCTGTAATAAAAGGTAAATTGATATTAGAATTTGTTACAGTAGACAATTCACATTTAGCTTTTTCAGCAGCTTCTTTTAATCTTTGGATAGCCATCTTGTCATTTTTTAAATCAATACCGTGAGATTTTTTAAACTCGCTTACTAAGTATTCAATAATTCTGTCGTCAAAGTCATCTCCACCCAGTTTGTTATTACCACTAGTAGCTTTAACTTCAAATACACCATCTCCTAATTCAAGTACTGAAACATCAAATGTTCCACCACCTAAGTCATATACAAGAATAGTATGGTCATTTCCTTTATCTAAACCATAAGATAATGCTGCAGCTGTTGGTTCATTGATTATTCTAAGAACATTTAGTCCTGCAATTGCACCAGCATCCTTAGTTGCTTGTCTTTGACTATCTGAGAAGTATGCAGGCACTGTGATTACAGCATCTTTTACTTCCTGTCCTAAAAAGGCTTCTGCATCTTTTTTCAGTTTTTGTAGAATAAATGCTGAAATTTGTTGTGGAGTATAGTCTACCCCTTCAATTTTAACCTTAAAATCTGATCCCATTTGTCTTTTAATTGAAGCAATTGTGTGATCAGGGTTAGTTATTGCTTGTCTTTTTGCAACTTGTCCTACTAATCTTTCTCCATCTTTTGTAAAAGCTACTACTGATGGAGTTGTTCTGTTACCCTCAGCATTTGCTATTACAACAGCTTCCCCACCTTCCATAACTGCTACACATGAATTTGTTGTTCCTAAATCGATTCCTATTACTTTTCCCATTAAATTTTCCTCCTAAATTATCCTTTTATACCTATTTTAACCATTGTTGGTCTAATTACTTTTTTATTTAACATATATCCTTTTTGAAATTCGGCAATAACTTTGTCAACCATCTCATCATCTTCTACCGTTTCATTCATAACTCCTTGATGATACCCTGGATTAAAACTTTGTCCTGTAGCTTCAATTTTCTCTAAACCATTGGCACATAATATCTCAAGTAATTGCTTGTATATCATTTCTACACCTTCAGTATATTTTTCAATTGAATTAATATCAGCTTTAACTGATAATGCTCTTTCAAAATTATCAATAACCCCTAATAATGGAATCATTATTTCTTGTGAGCCATATTTTGCCATATCTTCCAGCTCTGTTTTCGATCTTTTTTTATAGTTTTCAAACTCAGCTTGAATTCTAATAATTTTATCTTTTAAAGCTTCAATTTCTTCGATATGTTTGTCTGCTTTCTTAATTTTCGGTTTCTTTGATGGCTTTTCTTCGCTTATTTTTTCTTCAATTATCTTTTCGTCCAATTCTATTCCTCCTTTTTCTTAAATAATGATTCTAATAGAGTGATGTTTTTTTCATAGAACATTCTTGTAGGTCCGATTATTCCAATTTTTCCTTGGATACCGTCACAAAAAGAACAATTTGTTGCAATAACAGTGAAATCTATTAATTCTTCAATACCGATTTCATCACCTATCTTAATATCAATCTTGCCTTTTTCTTGGCCTAATATATTATCAAATATCCTTGAGACCCTATCTTGATCTTCTAAGGTATTAATAAAGCTTTCTATTTTTTTCACTTCATTGAACTCTGGTAGTTTAAATATATTTTTCATACCCTCAACTATAACCTCAACATTTTTTTCTTCTTTCAAAGCTATTAATATTATCTTGAAAATCTCATCTACAAGTAAAGGAGAGTCTGGGAATATATTCATTATTTCTTGTTTTAGTTCTTGTGTAACACCATCTAAATTTTTGTCAATTAAGTGATAATTTAATATATCAGTTAATTTTATAAGATCATCATCGCTAATTTTTTCCATAAATGATAAAACGTAGTCTTTTACTTTCTTAGAACTTAATACTAATACAAGAAGCGCCTTATCCTCAAGTAACCCTACAAGTTTCAAGTGGTGTATTTTGTCTTCACCTTGTTTTTCTTCAGTTATTATTACTGTGTAGTTACTTAGGCCGGCCAAAATTATAGCCACTTCTTTTAAATAGTTATGTATGTCTTTTAAATTATTTGTATTTACATCCAATAAATTAAATTCATTTAAAAATTTTTCATTGTCCATCAAATAATCGACATAATATCTATAGCCTGAAGTAGCTGGTACTCTTCCACTGGAAATATGTGGCTGTTTGATATAGCCTAGTGTTTCTAGAGCGGCCATTTCATTTCTTATTGTAGCTGAACTAACATTAAGACCATATCTGTTAACAATAGTTTTTGAACTTACTGGTTCGGCTCCAAAAATGTATTCTTTAATTATTGCCTTTAATATTTGTTCTTTTCTCGAATCCATTTAATCACCTCTTTAGCACTTCAAGTATGCGAGTGCTAAATTAAGAATAACATTTGAACATTTTTTTGTCAACCATATTTTTATGTAAATAGTAGGTGAATAATGGTCTTGGATTAATAGAAACAAATAGTAAATATAATTTGAAAAATGGTAGAGTTATTTTGAAAATCCAAAAAAGAGTTAAAAAAATTGACCCCGATTGAATATCGAAATCAATTATTAAAAACCCCTGTTCAATAAGTCCGTTTTCGTTGACATTCTACAAAAAAATATTCGTTTTTTTATTCTTCACATATTGTTTTTTTCAAAGTTCCAGGCATCTCTAACCATTGCGTTTACATCTAGTTTAGCCTTCCAGCCAAGTTCTATTTCTGCTTTTTTAGTATCTGCATAATAGGAGGCAATATCTCCAGGGCGTCTATCTGCAAAATCATAAGGCACTTGAATATCATTAACTTTCATAAAAGCATTAACTAATTCTAAAACAGATGTACCTTTACCAGTTCCTAGATTGAAGATATTAACACAATCCATTTGATTTTCAATAGCCGCTACATGACCATTTGCCAGATCGACAACATGAATATAGTCTCTTACGCCTGTTCCATCAGGAGTATCATAATCATTTCCATAAATACTCAATTTAGGTAGTAACCCTTTGGCTACCTTGGTAATAAACGGCATTAGATTATTTGGAATACCCTCAGGATTCTCGCCTATCAAACCACTTTTATGAGCACCTACTGGATTAAAATAACGAAGTAAAGAAACAGTAAATTGTCTATTAACATTTGCTGTATCAGTCAAGATTCTCTCGCTCATAGCCTTTGTTTCACCATAAGGATTAGTAGTTTTTTTAAGTTCCATATTTTCTTTAAAAGGAGATTCTTGTTCACCATAAACTGTAGCAGAAGAGCTAAAAACGAATTTACACACACCATGTTTTAAACACATTTTACTGAGCACAATTGTACTAACAACATTATTATAATAGTACATAAGTGGCTTAGCAACAGATTCACCTACTGCCTTAAGTCCTGCAAAATGAATAACTCCATCAATTTTCTGATTCGCAAATATTTTTTCCAAAGCAGCTTCTTCAGTAACATCAACCTTATAGAATACTAGTTCCTTATTGGTTATTTTTTTGATTTTATCTATAGTTTCTATTTTACTATTAGAAAGATTATCAGCTATTATAACAGAGTGTCCTGCTTCAAGTAAGGCTACACAAGTATGAGATCCGATATATCCGGTACCTCCAGTAACTAAAATATTCATAAAATATAACCTCCTTTTGAAACTATTTTTTCAAAATTTCCTCATATAGTTGCAAATAATCAATATATCTATCATCCTTATTGTAGAAAGTATGTGCTCTCATAACACATTTCTTACTTGTTCCCTCATTATTTAGTTTAATATCTTGTATCCCTTTATATAAATCTTCTACATTATTTTGATAAACTATACATCCTGTATTTTCGTCGATACTTTCAATACTACCGCCAGTATTAAAAGTAATAACTGGTGTACCACTAGCTAAAGACTCAAGATTTGTGGTTGGAAAATTATCTTCTAAAGTCGGATTAACAAAAACATCTGCATTAGAATATATTTCCACTAAATCTTCAACGTTATATGTTTTTGTTATACCAATTATATTAATTGGCATTTCCTTTATCTGCTTTTCTGAAAGACCAACTAAAACAATCACTTCATCTTCACTTATTTTTTCAGCTAATTCAATAAAATATTTTAAACCCTTACGACGATCCCAGGTGCTAGCAACACCAAGTATCATGAATTTATCTTCAATATTGTGTTTCTTTTTAAAATTATTAATTAATTTATTTGGTTTGAAGGTATTTAAGTCGATTCCATTATTTATTATTTTTACTGGATATTCCTTAAGAAAGGATTTCTTCACTAAATCACCTAACCATTTTGAAGGAGTAACAATAGTAAGATTTTTTACACCAGTAAAAATAGATTTTTTTCTTAAAAAGTTGTTTTTCGAATTATCAAAAACATAACTACTTGGATATGAATTCTTTTCTGGACATTTAAAACAGCCTGTTTTCCATTTTTCACATCCTGCATAATCAAAATAGGCACAATGCCCTGTAAAGGTCCAACAGTCATGAAGAGTCCAGACCACTGGCATATTTGTTTCTTTAATATACTTGAAAAGTATTTCAATATTAATATAGTAACCATGTATATTATGTAAATGAATTATATCAGGACTAATTTTTTTTACTTCCTTAATAAATGCTTTAGTTGCTCTTTTTGAACCAAAACCATGGGTATCAAAAATTCTATTCTTAAAGGCATTAATGTAGACTAAAAATTCAGAACCTATTCTTATTGGCTTATCACAACCTTTAGGCACATCTCTTCCGTAGGCTATATAGCTCTCATGTCCTTTTTCAATTAAGATTTTGTTTATATCGGTAGCAATTCTGCCTGTACTACCTATTCCGCATACAGAATTAATCTGTAAAACTTTCATAATCTACCTCCTGAGGAATATACTACTTATTTCTAGTCTATGGTCTTGCATTATTGGACATAATATTCCAATTTTTTTCACTTAATATTCGAATATTTTTAAAAAATTGACAAAATCACTACTATCCCGATCGCAAAATTTTTCAGATATTCTGTCTAACTTGTAAAGACTAAATTTCTACTACACATAATGGCTTGATTTATTATCATTAGTCCTGAATCTTCAATTGAAGGACAAGCAAAAAAAATCTGTCACCTGGTAAGCTATATCTAGTTCTTCTTCAGTTGACAGGCAGCCTGGATACTTGACTTGACATCATCCGTATATTGTCAATCTAGTGTCAGTTAATTCATAAAATCTTAAAAAGAAAATAGTATTAAAAATACTAAAAATGGGTATCTATCTCCATAATAAAAAGTTGCGAAACTCTATTATCTTGAATGGTTTTTAGTAATTAATATATACCAATAACCATTTTTTATCCTTGACCAATATTACTTATTACCTACAAAAAAGATGTTAATGATTGAAAAAATACCAAATATACTTGATATATTGCTCCTAATGCTTTGAAAACCAATCTCTTTATTATCCAAATCCTAGTAATTTCTTAATAAATAAAGTGTCTAGTATATTTAATAATAGGTATAAGAAAAGCAGTATGGCCAAAGCCACATCTAAAACAAGCCAATAATAACAAAAATATTGCAAATATTATTATTGACAAACTTTTTCTTCTATTCAATATTACACTAATTACTGAATTTTTTCAAATATAAAAGCACCAATCAGGTGCTTTTATGAATTAATTCTACTTATATAAAGCGCTAACCTTAGCTAACATGTAAGCAATAATTAAAACAACTAATACAATAACTATTGCCGGAGCAAGCCAAACTAATGATGTTAATAATAATTTTGTCAACCAAAAAACACAGTAACCCAGTAATCCAACAATAATTGATAAAAGTAATCCATGAATAACTAGACCCCAGATTCCTCTTATATTACTACTAATAACTTCACCTATTTGCTCATTAATTTTTAAAACAAAATCCATTATTAACCCTCCTAAATATTTATTTATATCTCTTAGCTAACTCTGCCTCTATATCTGCAATATTAACACCTTTTTCCCTAAATAGCACCAACAAATGATAAAATAAATCACTAGCCTCATAAATAACCTCATCAGGACCCTCATTCTTAGCGCCGATTATAACCTCAGCTGTTTCCTCCCCTACCTTCTTCAAGATCTTATCAATACCCTTCTCAAACAGGTAGGTTGTGTACGCACCATCAGGTCTCTTAATATACCTGTCAGCAATAACACTTTCAAGTAAACCAAGTCTCTTCCCTAGAGCTACACCATTTACTGTTGGGTCAACTTCTATCTTGACCTTTGAACCATCTTCAAGTAGTTTTCTTAAATCATAATGAAAACAACTCTTATCACCCTCATGACAAGCTACACCTATCTGATTTACCTTAATCAGTATTGTATCAGCATCACAATCATAACTTATTGAAACAACAGACTGAAAATGACCACTGGTTTCTCCCTTATGCCATAGTTCGCCTCTACTCCTTGAGTAATATACAGCCTCACCAATCTCTATTGTTTTAGCTAGCGATTCTCTGTTCATATAGGCCAGCATTAATACTTCTTCAGTAGCTGCATCTTGAGCAATAACAGGAATCAAACCATCACTATTCCACTTCAACTTATCATAAAAATCTACCATCTAATATCTACTCCTTTATCTATCAAGTATTTCTTCGCTTCCCTTATAGAATAAGTCCCATAATGAAATATAGAAGCCGCAAGTGCAGCCTGAGCCTTACCTTCAACCAAACCATCGTAAAGATGCTCTAAGTTGCCAACACCACCAGATGCTATAACTGGTATAGAAACAGCCTCACTAACAAGCCTGGTTAACTCTAAATCATATCCATCTTTAGTCCCATCTCTATCCATACTAGTAAGTAATATCTCTCCAGCACCGTAAGCCTCAGCCTCCTTAGCCCAGGATATAACCTCCAGACCAGTATTAATCCTGCCACCATTTATATAAGCCTCATAAATACCCTTGTCATTTTTCTTAGCATCAATAGCAACAACAATACACTGTGAACCAAAAATCTTAGCCCCTTGGGTTATAAGGTCCTTATTTAAAATAGCAGGAGAATTAATCGAAACCTTATCAGCCCCTGCCCTTAAGATATTCCTCATATCATCTATAGTCTTGATTCCCCCACCAACGGTAAAAGGAATAAAAACCTGCTTTGCAGTCTGCCTGACAACCTCAATCATAGTATCACGCTTTTCATGAGACGCAGTAATATCCAGGAATACCAGTTCATCAGCACCCTCTTGATCATAAAACTTTGCCATCTCTACCGGATCACCTGCATCAATTATATCAACAAAATTGATACCCTTGACCACACGACCCTCCCTTACATCCAAGCAAGGGATAATTCTCTTCTTTAACATACATCCCTCTACTTTCTTGTAAGCTTCAAAGCCTCAACCAAATTAATCTTATTCTCATATAATGCTTTACCAAGAATTACCTCATCAACTCCATACTGTTCCAGCTTCATAACAGCCTTAATATCTTTCATAGAGGACATCCCCCCTGAAGCAGTAATTTTAAGACCTGATTCCCTAGCCAAAACTTCAGTTTCAGCGAGATTAGGACCAGTCAAAGTCCCGTCCCTATTTATATCAGTATAGATAATTCTTTCAATACCAAGTTCTTTCATGTCATAAGCAAGTGTTATTGCATCTATCTTTGTATCATTCAACCAACCCTTAGTTTTAACAATACCATCCTGGGCATCAATACCAACAACTATTCTATTCCCATAGACTGCTGCAGCACAAGCAACTAAAGCCATATTCTCAACAGCTACAGTTCCAAGAATCACCCTTTGGACCCCTAGATCAAGATACATCTTTATTGTATCCATCGACCTGATACCACCACCTAATTCTAGTGGAATATCCAAAGTCTCAACAAGTTTCTTGATAACCTCAAGATTCTTTGGATTACCGGCTTCTGCACCATCAAGATCAACCAGATGGATCATCTCAGCACCCATCTCCTGCCACTTCTTTCCAATCTCCACAGGATCACCATATACAGTCACCTTATTATAGTCGCCCTTGTATAATCTTATACACTGGCCATCAAGCATATCTATTGCTGGTACTAAGACCATTTTGACACCAACCTTCCAAAGTTTTGAATAAGTACCATTCCTTTAGTTGAACTTTTCTCAGGATGGAACTGAACACCAAATACATTTCCATGACTCACAACAGCCACAATCTCCTGCCCATAGTCGCAGACTGCACTAATAACCGACTTGTCAACTGGATGAGCCTGATAACTATGCACGAAATAGAAATTATCACCATCCTCTATACCATCTAATAGAGGTGACGGACTAACAATCCTCAAATCATTCCAGCCAATATGAGGAATTTTCAGGGTAGTAGTCAAACGCTCAACCCTTCCCTCAAGAATTCCAAGGCCATCTGATTCTCCATCTTCTTCACCAACTTCAAACAGTAGGTGTAATCCAAGACAAATTCCAAGTAAAGGCTTACCTAAAGCAACAGTCTCCTTGATAATTGGAATCAGTCCTCTCCTCTCCAAGTCCTGCATGCCATCTTTAAAAGCTCCGACACCTGGCAGTATCAAACCATCACATTCTCTTAATAACTCATGGTTATCTGTAGTTATATTTTCAAAGCCGCCCTTTTCAAGTGCTGTTTCAACACTACTGATATTACCTCTGCCATAATCTATTATACCAATCATTATATGCTCCCCTTAGTAGAAGGTATTCCATTTCTCTCATCAACCTTCACAGCCATTTTAACAGCTCTGGCTAATGCTTTGAATACACCCTCTATAATATGGTGAGTATTCTTACCTGACAATAATCTTACATGTAGATTCATACCTGCAGCCATTATAAAGGCTCGGAGAAACTCCTCTACCAGCTCAGTCTCAAAGTTACCTATAGTCTCATAAGGAAGCTCAACATCGAATACCAGGAACGGTCTCCCGCCCAGGTCAAGGGCTAGCATAACAAGCACTTCATCCATAGGAAGAATGATACTGCCATATCTTTCAATACCCTTCTTGTCTCCAAGAGCACCCTTAAGCGCTTCACCAAGAACAATACCCAGATCCTCAACTGTGTGGTGAGCATCAATCTGTAGATCTCCGACAACATCTAATTTCAAGGACATATTACTGTGTTTAATGAATAAATCAAGCATATGGTCAAAGAAACCTATACCTGTACTACCATGACAAACACCGTCACCATCGACAGTCAACTCTACTTTAATCTTGGTTTCCTTAGTATTTCTTTCAATCTCAACTTTTCTATTCATCTTCCAACCTCACTGTAATTGAATTCTTATGAGCTGTAAAACCTTCAACAGAAGCCAATTTTTCAATATATTTACCTTTTTTCAATATCGCTTCCCTGGTATAGGAAATAACACTGGTTTTTTTTAGATATGTATGAGTATTAAGTGGTGAGTAAAATCTACTTGTACCATTTGTAGGCAATACGTGGTTAGGACCTGCAAAATAGTCTCCTATTGGTTCTGGACTATAGTATCCTAAGAATACAGCCCCGGCATTTTCGATGCTGTCAAGCCACTTGAAGGGCTCTTCAATAGCAAGTTCTAAGTGCTCAGGTCCATAAGCATTGGCAAATTCGATTCCATCCTCTATATTATCCGCAATAATTATTGCCCCATTATTTTCTATTGATGTTCTGGCAATATCTTCTCTAGTCAACATCTTAAGTTGTTTCTCCACTTCAACCTCTATAAGGTCAGCCTGTTTTTCGGAGAAAGTCACTAAAATCGATGATGCCAGCTTGTCATGTTCACCTTGTGATAACAGATCAGCTGCTATATAGGATGGTTTAGCCTTATCATCAGCTATAACTAATATCTCACTAGGACCTGCCAACATATCAATATCCACTGTTCCATAAACAATCTTCTTGGCAATGGTCACATAGATATTTCCAGGACCTACAATTTTATCAACCTTTTTCAAATCACCTGCTCCATAGGCCAGTGCTCCAATTCCTTGTGCTCCCCCAACCTTGTAGATGTTAGTGACTCCAGATAGCTTGGCAGCAGCTAACGTATAGGGGTTCATTCTCCCCTTACTATCTGGTGGTGAAATCATGATTATATCTTTGACACCTGCTACCTTGGCTGGTACAGCTGTCATAACTACTGATGAAGGATAAGCTGCAGTACCTCCAGGTACATAAAGACCTACTCTGGCAATAGGTCTAATTAATTGCCCCAGAATAACTCCATCTTCACTCTCCTCCAAAGTGGTTTCAAGCATCTGCTTCTCATGAAATACTTCAACATTCTTTATAGCCATCTTGATGGCTTCAATGAAATCCTCATCGACAAAGTCCATCGCTTCCTGGATTTCCTCTTCGGAAACTCTAAATGATGACCCATCAAGACTAATCCCGTCAAACTTTTCAGTATATTTTTTGACTGCCTCATATCCATTAATCCTAATATCATCAAGAATAGTTTGAACAATTTCAAACTGTTCCTTGTTACCAAGAGTCTTATTATCTTTTAATAAAGCATCGATTGCCGCTTTGTCCTTATAAAATATCCTTTTCATTATCTACCTCGTTTATCGATTATTTTTTTAATATCTTCAGTAAGCTTAAACAGTTGCTCGTTCTTCACTCTATAACTAACTCTATTAGCAATAAGTCTTGCAGAAGCCTGGAATATTTCCTTAACTTCCACTAGCCCGTTTTCTCTTAAGGTTGTTCCTGTTGAAACAATATCCACAATCATGTCGGCCAGGCCAATTGTAGCAGCTAACTCTACATTACCATGCAACTTGATCAATTCCATCTGCAAACCTTCGCCTGCAAAAAACTCCTCCGCTACATTGATGAATTTAGTAGCTACCCTCTTGTGATTGAACTGGTACAAAGGAAATGGAGTTCCATATTGTTCTGCCAGTACTTTTGGAAGGGCTACTGAAAAGTGACATTTACCAAAACCAAGATCAAGAAGTTCAAATACGTCTCGTTTTTCTTCCTCTATTGTATCTTTACCAACTATACCTATATCTGCAACACCATGTTCCACAAATATGGGAACATCTGTAGGCTTACAAATTAAGTATCTGACTCCATCAACTTCAAACTGCAACATCCTGGATTCAACTTCCACACCCTCGACAGGTAGTCCAGTTTCCTTTAATATTCCAAGTGCCTCTTCACCAAGTCTTCCTTTAGGCAGGGCAATAACTAATTTATTCTTATCCATATTAATTGTCCTCCAGCTTGATTTCTACAATTTTTCCATCCTTATGTGCAAGTCTAGCTTCTCTAAATCTTTCAATGTAGTCTTTTGCATCAACTATACCTTGAGATTTAGGTAATTCAATAGAACAATTCATGGATTTCATATATAGATCAACGTCGATGGCAAAACCAACAGCCGGCTTTGATTTGAAATATTCTTCAATTAAATTATCATAACGGCCACCTCTTAGGATTGGTATACCGATTCCGTTACCATACCCTTCAAACAAGAGACCTGTGTAGTAGGAATAGTCAGCTAGAATACCAAAGTCAAAAAATATCTTATCCTTGTATCCTAGATTTTCCAATATTCCATAAATGACTTCCAGTCTGTTGACAGCTACCATAAATTTTTCATCAGTTGAAAACTCCTTGACAGTCTCAATATATTCCATACCACCATTTCTAGCAGCAAGTATCATTACTTTTTCCTTAATTTCAACAGGCAGTATACTTTCTAATGCAACAATATCCTTGTTGATCATTGATTCAAGAACATATTCCCTTGTATCAGCATCTTCAATCAACTCGTTTAATAGTCCGATTGTAATGTCCATATGTCCTATGCCTAACGAATAACCCTTAATTTCATTGTTCTCCATTGACTCTAGTGCCATAAGAATAACTTCACAATCACTGATGATTGAATCTGCACCAACAAGTTCGATACCAACTTGAGTCTTTTGTCTTCTATTACCTGACTTCAAGCTATTCTGAGAAAATACTTCTCCGGCATAGGCCAGTCTTAGAGGATATTTCACATGATCTCTAAAGTGAGTTGCCACGACTCTGGCAACAGGTGCGGTAATCTCAGGTCTTAGAATTAGTAGATCACCAGTCTTGTCTAAAAGAGAAAAAAACTTTTGGTCATAGACATTCTTTTTCTTGACAATATCCCATTTTTCTAACATAGGAGTCTTAATTTCATTATAGCCCCATAGGGAGAAAAGGTTTAAGAGTTTATTGACTACACTTCTTTGTATATAGGCTTCCTCTTGTAAATAATCCTTTGTTCCTTCTGGAATAAGTAATTTTCTTTTCATAATACATTCTCATTTCTTTATCAATTTAGTTTACTAAAGTAATTATATTATTATTTATCCTTATTGTCAATATTATTCTTATCTCTTTTACTAAGTGCCATCATATATCCTTCACCATAGTCAAGGCATTTTTTCACTCTACTAATGGTGGTGGAACTTGCTCCGGTTTCTTTCATAATATCGTTATATTTATTCTTTTCAAAAAGCATTTGAGCCACCTGCCATCTTTGTGCAAGGGACTTTAATTCATCTACTGTACACAGATCTTCAAAAAAAGAATGAAATTCTTCAGTGTTATCTAAGGACAACATAGCTTCATAGAGCTCTTCCAGGTCCTTTTCTGCTACTTTCTGCTTGTACATTTTTCAGCTCCTTTATATATATAAATTTCTATTTTAATTTCAACCACTTTTTAACTTTTAATAGCATTGTATCATCATCGGGTACAATCCAGTGCTCATATTCGAATTTTATTTTTTCTTTTGGAAATTTTTTCTTCATTGTAAATTTAATTAATTCATAAAGATTTTCTCTAGATCTTTTTTTATTCTTCTTGCCTTTTATCTTCAATTTAACATAATTTTCCTCAACTTCTAGTATTTCATAATCACCACCATCAGTAACAATTATTCTTCTGAATTCTTCTAAAAATTGGATTAAGTTTTCCTTATTCATAGTATCTCCTTTATTTGTGATATTGCTCATTTTTTATAATTTTAATACTTCTATATATTTGTTCCACAAGAATTAATTTCATTAGTTGATGTGGAAAAGTGACTTTAGAAAATGAAAGTGTGAAGTTAGCTCGTTTAAGCACACTGCCATCAAGTCCATTTGAACCACCTATTATGAAAGTTATACAAGAACTCTTATATGTAAAAGTAGCTTCTATATATTTAGCTAGTTCAATTGAATCAATTTGTTTACCATCAATTGCCAAGGCAATTACAAAGTCATCATCTTTTAACCTTTTTAGAATGGATGAACCTTCAGCAACAATATTATCATTTGGTGATTCTGGAATCTCAATTATTTCCAGTTTTCCATATCCGCCTATTCTTTTTTGATATTCAGCAACACCTTTTTTAAGATAATCTTCCTTTAAGTTGCCAATACTGATAATTTTAAAATTCACTTATTTGCTCATCTCCTTGATGAAATCCATATAGACATCTACTGCTTTTTCCATAGAAGCAATTTCTATAAATTCTACTGCAGCATGGGCTTGCGCTATATCTCCTGGTCCAAAGACCACAGTAGGTATACCACTAACTCTTAAATGTGCTCCATCAGTCCAGTAGTTAACTCCATTTACCACGCTATCTAAACCTTTTTTCTTGCAAGACTCCATTAACTTCACTACCAATGGATCATCAAGTTCAGTTTCCATAGGTATCCTGTTCTCAGTTTCTTTTAAGACAGTAATACTTAAATCATCATATGCATAAGGCAGTTCCCTCCATAATTCTAATATTTCTTCAACAATCTGGATTTCTTCCTCTCCAGGAATGTATCTTCTATTCAGACTGAACTTACACCTATCAGGTACTATGTTGTTTTGGATGCCCCCTTCAATCATGCCTACGTTCAATGTAGCTTTTCCACATAAGGGATGACTCCTTTCATCTAGTTCCGGAAGGAGTTTTTCCTTGATAAGTGTGATTAAATCTACAGCCTTATAGATAGCATTATCACCAAGTGCTGGATTACTGCTATGAGCAGCTTTACCTTTAACAGATACTTCTAGAGACATTGTTCCCTTGTGAGCCGCTGCAATATTAAGTGATGTCGCCTCCCCAACAATTGCCATATCTGCAAACTTACCTTTTGCACGTAGCGCATATGCTCCATCGCTATTGGTAGGACATTCCTCTCCTACAGTACCAATCAAGGTAATTTTACCCTTTGGCAAAAAACCTTGTCTCTTTAATAAAATCATAGCATAGAGCATGCTGGCTAGGCCACCCTTCATATCAACAGAGCCTCTACCCCAGAATTTTCCGTCTTCAATATATCCATTAAATGGTTCGATAGTCATACCCTCAGCTGAAACTGTATCCATATGTCCGCATAATACTATATGCTTCCCATCTTCTTTTCCTTTTAATGTTATAAAGATATTATTTCTACCAGGGGTTACTTCCTCATATTCTACCTCAAGACCTTCATTTTCGGCTATCTCACCAAGTTTCAATGCTAATTTCAGTTCTCCACCTTCTTTTAGATAGTGGCTCTCTATGTCTACTAGTTCTTTTAATATTCTTAATAATTCCTCAGTGTTTAATTCATAATTCATAACATACCTCCAATACTTGTATATTATATCAAATTTGCATAATATTTACTTTAAAATAAACAAAAAAAGGGTTCCTTTTCAGGAACCCTTTAATTTTTTAATAATGTACTATTTAACCAAACCAACTTTTTTATTAAAGTTATTAACCATTTTATCAATTTCTGGAGCCATTGTATGTAGTTTAGTCCAGTAATTGTCATAGTCATACCATTGTGCATTTAAGTCATCAACATCATATTGTTGTTGTTCAATCCAAGTGTAGTATTTCAAGTTGTGAACTCTTTTCTTGGATGCA
>JBGSJN010000081.1:0-15504 GCA_041741995.1 Bacillota bacterium | reverse complement strand
ACTTGGGGCTAAAGGTGTTGTTAGTGTTGCTTCATCTATTATAGGTAAAGAGATTAATCAGATGATTGCTGAGTTTGAAGCAGGGAATACAAAAAGGGCACAAGAACTGCATTTGGAGTATTTTGATGTTTTCAGAGACTTATTCTGTGATACTAATCCTGTACCAATTAAGTATGCCTTGTCTAAAATAGGCTTTGATACAGAGGAAGTTAGATTGCCAATGGTAGAACTAGATGATAAATACAAAAAGATTATTGATGATATGATGAAAAGACATAATTTAATATAATTTAAAAAAAGGGAGGATTTTAAAATATCCTCCCTTTTTACTTGCTAGGGTATTTAAATTAGATTAAAATAGAAATGTATTTAACACAAATTTAACAAAAATTTAATCTAAAATTAACATTATTACATTATAATTCAATGTGGATAAATAATTTATTGATATAATCATTTAAGATTTAAGGAGAAGTTAATGAAAAAGATAATCATTTTTATCATATTATTAATAAGTTCATTGTTTTTTGTAGGATGTGGAAATCAGTCAAGTGTTGCAACAAGTGTAAGTGTAGTAGGCTCAACTTCAGTTGCTCCTCTCGCAGAATATGAATCTGAGAATTTCTTAAGAGTGAACAAGGAAATAGAGATAGCAGTACAAAGTGTAGGTTCATCAGCTGGAATAAAGGCAGCCATGGATGGAACTGCAGATATTGGAATGTCATCAAGAAATTTAAAAGAAGAAGAAAAGGAAGGCATGAAGGAATTCGTTATTGCATTAGATGGAATAGCAGTTATCGTACATCCAACAAACAAAATTAAGAATATAACTAAGGACCAATTACTAGCAATATTTCAAGGAAAAATAAGGAATTGGAAGGAACTCGGGGGTAAGGACGCACCTATAGTAGTTATTAGTAGAGAAGAAGGCAGTGGCACAAGGGGAGCATTTGAGGAAATCAGTGGCCTCGAAATAGAAAAAAATGATAAAAAATATACTACTCTATATAGCCGCGCAATTATAACAGATGGTAATGGTTCGGTTAAACAAAATGTTGCTTTAAAAGAAAATGGGATAGGTTATATATCGGTAGGCTCAGTTGATGATAGTGTCAAGGAAATTTCAATTGATGGCATTTATCCAACAGATGAAAGTATTAAAGATGGGAAATATCTGATTTCAAGACCTTTCATTATGTTAACTAAAGGGGATCCAAGTCCTGAGGCACAAATCTATCTAGACTATATATTAAGTGCTGAAGGTCAACAAATTGTAAGAGAACATTTCTATATTACAGTTAATTAACATAAACTTAACAATACTTTAATTTAGAATTGATATTAATATAATATAATTTAAGGAGAAATCATGAAAAAGAAAACAGATAAAATAGCTGAATTAGTATTTGTAGCATCTGCAGTAGTTTGCATTTTAGCTCTTTTATTAATTATGATCTTTATATTCTATAAAGGTTCGCCAAGTATTATGAGAACAGGTGTGTTCAACTTCTTGTTCGGTCAGGAGTGGCAACCAAGAGCTGAAGTTTTTGGTATTTTACCAATGATCACCTCAAGTATCTTAGTAACTATAGGCGCAATATTAATTGGAGCTCCAGTTGGGGTATTGACTGCAACTTTCATAGTTTATCTAGCTCCAAGAAAATTAGGCAATCTTTTAAAAACTGCAACTGATGTACTAGCAAGTATACCTTCTGTAATATATGGTTTTTTTGGCTTGATGATCATTATTCCATTGATTGATCAACTATTTGCAGGTGGTGCAGGTGGTAATAGTATGTTAGCAGCAATAATCATTTTATCAATCATGATATTACCAACAGTTGTTAGTATCTCAGAATCTTCGATGAGAGAAGTGGATATTAACTATAGAGATGCCTCATTGGCACTTGGAGCAACAAAAATAACAACAATATTTAAAGTTATGATACCAGCAGCATTTTCAGGTATAATGTCCGCAGTCATTTTAGGGGTTGGTAGAGCACTTGGTGAAGCGATGGCCGTGATTCTTGTTTCTGGGAATGCACCATTTCTACCTAATTCTATATTAGCACCAGTTAGAACCATGTCTGCAAATATTGCCTTGGAAATGGGCTATGCCAGTGGTTTTCATCAAGATGCGTTATTTGGAACTGGGGTAATATTATTTATATTTATTTTCATTATTAATCTTGTATTTTACTTTGTAAAAAATAAAGGAGGAGTGAAAAATTGAGTACTAAATTAAAAGATGGAATTTTAGGATTTTTAGTATATTTCTCTTCATTCCTTACAATAAGTTCCTTAGTGGCAATATTAGGCTATATTGTCTGGAATGGATTTGGAGCTTTAAGTTTCAACTTTTTCATGGAACTACTGCCAAGTATCGCCACAACGCTCCTAGTAATTATTGTTTCAATATTGTTTGCAGTACCAATTGGAATTTGTGCAGCAATATATCTACATGAATATGCAAAAAACAAAAGAGTAGTCGAAGTAGTGAATTTCGCCATTGATAGTTTAGCAGGAATACCTTCAATCCTCTATGGATTGTTTGGATTAGTATTCTTCGTAATTACTATGAAATTAAACTGGTCCATATTATCTGGAAGTTTAACCTTGGCAATAATGATACTACCAGTCATAATAAGGGTGACTCAAGAATCCTTAAAGATGGTTCCTGATAGTTTCAGAGAAGGTTCACTGGCTTTAGGAGCCTCAAAAGTTACTACGCTTTTTAAGATAATTATTCCAGCAGCTATTAGAGGAATAATAACTGCAGTTATTTTGAGCATTGGCAGAATAGTTGGTGAGACAGCAGCAGTATTCTTAACAGTTGGAACAGTTGATAAAGTTCCTGAAGGGGTAATGTCTTCAGGTAGAACATTATCAGTTCATTTGTATTTACTAGTAAAAGAAGCTATAGGACCAGATGCTTTTCAGGAAGCCTTTGGCACAGCTACCTTGCTTATCATAATAATATTAATAATAGTACTATTAACACAATTACTATTTAGAGGGAGAAACAATTAATGGAAGGCATAACTAAAATCAAAACAGAACACTTGGAACTATTTTATGGAGAAGTCCAAGCTCTAAAAGATATTAATCTAGATATTAAAGAAAAGGAAGTAACCGCATTAATAGGACCATCAGGCTGTGGTAAATCAACCTTTATTAAAACAATAAATAGAATGAATGACTTAATTGTAGGATGTCGTATTAATGGCAAGGTTATCTTTGATGATAAAGATATTTACGGAGAAGGTATGGATATTATTACCTTAAGAAAAAAAATAGGAATGGTATTTCAAAAACCTAATCCATTTAAGATGTCCATCTATGATAATATTGCTTACGGACCTAGAATACATGGGATTAAAAAGAAAAGTGAATTAGATGAAATTGTTGAATCATCTCTAAGAAAGGCTTTTATCTGGAATGAAGTTAAAGATAGACTCAAAACTAATGCATTAGCTCTTTCAGGCGGTCAGCAACAAAGATTATGTATCGCAAGAGCATTAGCAGTAGATCCTGAAGTAGTATTGATGGACGAACCAACTAGCGCACTTGATCCAATCTCAACACTCAAAATTGAAGATTTAATTAGTGAATTGAAAAAGAACTATACAATTATAATTGTTACGCATAATATGCAACAAGGCGCCAGGATATCAGATAAAACTGCATTTTTCTTAAATGGAGAAGTTATAGAATATGATTTAACTGATACCATATTTATGAATCCAAAGAATCCAAAAACAGAGGAATATATAACAGGACGTTTTGGTTAGGAGTAATGATGTCTAAAGAATTAATCTATGTAGTAGATGACGAAGAGAATATTAGAGAATTAATTGAATACAACTTAAAGAAGGCAGGATACATTGTTAAAAGTTTTGCTGATGGTGAAAGTTTTCTCGAGGTGCTACAAGATAATATGCCTGATTTAGTTTGTCTTGATATTATGTTGCCTGATTATGATGGTTTAGATCTATGCAAGAAAATCAGAACAAGCAAAAGATTGAAAAGTCTACCTATAATTCTTTTAACAGCAAAAACTACCGAATTTGACACTATAATAGGTTTAGAATCAGGTGCCGATGACTATATAGGCAAACCATTTTCTGTGAATGAACTAATTGCTAGAATCAGATCATTGTTAAGAAGAACAATTTCAACACCGCTTGATAGGAGCGATGTAGCAATTGGAAATCTTTTGATTGATATTGAAAAAAGAACAGTAATGATAAATGGAAAACAAGTTGAACTTACATTAAAAGAATTTGAACTGTTAAATTTATTAGCTAACGGTAACGGAAAGGTCTTTACTAGAAATGAACTATTAGAAAAAATATGGGGTTATGACTATTATGGAGATACTAGAACAGTAGATGTCCATATACATAGCTTAAGAAAGATAATAGGAGATGAATATATACTTACTGTAAGAGGCGTAGGATATAAATTTATCAGTTAGGAGTTAGAAATGAAAAAAAAATTATGGAAAAGAAGACTGTTTATAAGCTTTCTTATACCCGTATTCATATTAGTTGTTTCTTTCATGGCAATAGTAGGTATAATATCCTTTAGAGCATATGACAATCAGCTCAATAATGATATGAAATCGATAGTTTCACTTATAGACAGGGATATAAGATCGGGTATTGTCAATGAGGATATAATTATTAAATATGATGTAATAGGTAAAATATCTCTTATAGATGAAAAGGGCAAGTTGATATCTAGCTCAGATAATGCAATAAAGGCTGAGAAGAATCTTCTTGGAAGAGAAGAAGTAAAGGAAGCTTTAAGATTAGAACAAGGCTCTAGCCTTAGATATGATGACATTAAAAGTGAATATATTTTTTATAAGGCATATATGTTATCAAATGAAATAATAATAATAGCTATACCCTTAATAACAACTATAGAAATGATAATAGCTGTGTTTGGATATATACTACTAGCTATAGTACTAACTATAGGAATTGCTGCAGTATTATCATATTACTTTTTCAATCGTAATATTAAACCTATGATGATCCTAGAAAAATATATCAGAAGAACCTACAAGCAAAAAAGTATTGCTGAAGTTGATATTCAAAGTTTGCCAAAAGAGCTGAAAAAGATTGCAGATATTTTCAAAAAGACAACTAAATCCTTAGAGGAATCAGCTGCCAATGAAGAAGAACAAAAACTGTATCTTTTTTCTACAATTGATACCATGGAAGATGGTTTCATTGCTATAGATGAGCTTAATAATATTAGATTGATAAATAGAAGTGCTAAAAAAATATTTGAGTTAGATACTGAAGATATCCAAGGTAGCAACTTAATGGTTCAAACTCAAAACTTTCAGTTAATTGATGCGGTAAATGAATCAGAGGAAAAGCCAACAACTAGAGAAATCATCATCGAAGAACAAACATATAAGCTGACTATATATCCATTAGGAAATCAAAAAGGAAAGCTTATTACTTTAAATGATATAACAAAGCTAAATCAACTTGAAAATATGCGTAAAGAATTTGTGTCAAACGTATCACACGAACTTAAAACACCATTAACTGCAATTAGAGGCTTTGTTGAAACATTAAAAGATGGAGCTATAGAAGATCCAAAGACTGCTGGAAAATTCCTGAAGATAATAGATATTGAAAGTCAAAGATTAGAAAAACTAATAAGTGACTTATTGGAATTATCTAGTATTGAAAGTAATAAAATCAGCCGATTAAATGTTGATATCGATATTAAATCAGTAGCTGACTCAGCTGTTGAAGCTTACAAAGTAACTGCTGCCAAGAGAAATATTAGTCTTGCTAATAATATTGAAACCAGTCAAATAATAAAGGGAAACCTAGAGTTATTCAAGGCTATGATTTATAACCTAGTTAGCAATGCCATTAAATATAATGTGGAAAATGGAACGGTAACCTTGACTCTCAAGGAAGTTGCCGATGGGATTTTGTTACAAGTTTCAGACACTGGTATAGGGATAAGCAACGATGACTTATTTAGAATTTTCGAAAGATTCTATAAAGTAGATAAAAGCAGAAGTTATGACCCTGAAAGTACAGGGCTTGGATTATCGATAGTTAAACATATATTAGATCTTTTTGATGGAGATATTAGTGTAGATAGTATTTTAGGTGAAGGTACTACATTTAAGGTGTACTTGCCTAAGAAGGAGGATAAGAATGAGTAGAGGATCTTTTGATCAGGCGCTAAACGATGTGAATCAAGAAATCGTAGAATTAGGTTCAAGAACAATTCAAGTTTTAGAAAAAACCAGAGTTGCGCTGACCAATCTTGATGAGAAATTAGCCAAACAAATCTATGACGAGGATGATCTTATTGATGCTAAGGAAATTGAAATCAGTGAAAAGTGCATGAATATTATTATTAGAGAGCAACCAATTGCTAGAGATTTAAGATTTTTATTGACAGCCCTGAAAATCAGTAGTGATTTTGAAAGAATTTGCGATCATAGTGCCCAAATAACAAAATTGACCAGAAAACTATTAAAACATAATGCCGGAACCTTACCAGGAGGTGTAGAAGAAATGTTCAATACCACCTTGGATTTGGTTAGAAGGATAGTTAAAGCTTATGCAACTAGTGATATGGAAATAGCACTTAGTGTATACGAAGATGATGATAGATTGGACCAGGCATATAAAATGATGGTTAAATGGATAAAGAGCAAAATAGAAAATAATGTTGATCAAGTGGATCAATACATTGACTATTTATTTATCAGCAAATATTTCGAAAGAATTGGAGATAGAACGAATTCTATAGCCAAATGGATTATCTATAAAGAAAAAGGGACAATCAGACATTACTATAATATGAAAAATCTTTAAAACAAAGGCTGAAAAGCCTTTGTTTTTTTCAAGGTATCCTAGTTTATTCAAATATGATACAATAAATTGAATATGAATACAAATATGAGGTGATTAGGTGCTAAAGCTTAATTTTAAAGACTTTTATGAACTAAATATCAACAATTACAAAGATGAAGTATTTGCAATCCATGATAATGTAGAAAAAATTAAAAATTTAAAAGAACAATATTTAGGATGGATTGACTATACGAAGAATCAAAGTAAGGAATTAGATAAAGCAATACAACTAGGACTAGAATTTCAAAAATTCGAAACTTTAGTTGTTATTGGCATAGGTGGATCTTTTTTAGGTACTAAAAGCTTCTATGAAATCTTTAAAGATAGAATCGTTGATAAGAAAACAGAACTCGTGTTTTTAGGAAATAATATTTCTGGGCATTATATAAAAACAGTTCTAAAAAAATTAGAAACAAAGAACTTTGCAGTTAATATCATTTCAAAATCAGGGGGCACCCTAGAACCAGCAATAGCCTTTAGACTTGTAAAGGAATTATTAATAAGTAAGTATGGTGAAAATGCAAAGGATAGAATCATAGTCACCACAGACCCAATTAATGGTAACTTAAGAAAACTTGCATTAGATGAAGGTTATAGGACCTTGGATGTACCAGGCAATATCGGGGGTAGATATTCAGTTTTTACGGCTGTTGGATTCTTCCCATTAACTGCTGCAGGTATAGATACAGTTCAAATGTTAAAAGGCATAGAAAAGTCAAAACAAATATGTGATGCTAGACAAATGGATAACCCTGCTTATATGTATGCTATAGCCAGAAGAGAAGCCGGTGAAAAGGGTAAGAAAGTAGAAATATTCACTTCCTATGATCCGAGTTTTCAATACTATCTTGAGTGGCTTAAACAATTGTTTGGTGAGAGTGAAGGGAAAGATGGAAGGGGTATATACCCTATGAGTGTAATAAACACTAGAGATCTTCATTCCCTTGGACAGTTCATTCAAGAAGGAACACAAGAACACTTTGAAACAATCATATGGGCGGAAGAAAAAAATCAGCTTGTATTTGATAAGTTAGAAGCTAATTATGATAAATTTAATGATTTAGCAGGAATAGAAATAGATCTGATCAATAAAAAAGCCATGGAAGGCACTAGAATTGCTCATAGCAATGGCAATATTAAAAATATTCTAATGGAAATTGAAGAACTTACACCATATAGTTTGGCATATTTAAGCTACTTTTTCATGAAAGCCTGCAGCATGACTTGTTATCTTTTAAAAGTAGATCCATTTAATCAGCCAGGTGTGGAAGAATATAAAAAAGAAATTAAAAATTTATTAGATGAGTTGAAGTGAAAGGCAGACCATGTTTAGAAATAAAAAAGAAGTTGAAGAATATATATATAGTTCATATGTAAACAGATATAAACATATACCTAGTGGGACCGATACTTTCACTAGAAATCCACATTTAGCAAGGAAAATGCTGGATGAACTTGGAGCAGTTGATCGCTTACAAAAGAATATTATGATTACCGGCAGCAAAGGAAAAGGCTCACTATCAGTAATGATTGCCAAGATTCTAGAAAATCATGGTTATAACATTGGTCTGTTTACTAGTCCTCATTTAAGAGACTATAGAGAAAGAATAAGGATAAATGGTAAGGCGATATCAGAAAAAGATTTGTTGGATTTGGCTAATCAATTGGAGCCAATTTACAATGATATAGAAAAGAGTCTTCCAAAACATAGATATATAGGACCTGTTGGAGCTACTGCTGTTATGGCTATGTCTTACTTCTATAATAAAAGGACGGATTTTAATGTAATAGAATGTGGTAGAGGTGCACGTTTTGATGATGTAAACCAAATACACGGATTTGTAGGAGGTATCAACAAGATATTCCTTGAACATGTAGGTCCTCTTGGTCACACAATCGATGAGGTGGCACATCATAAGGCAGGCCTGATTAAAAAGCCGTTAGAGGTTGTTTTTACCGCTGAACAGAGCAAATATGCGGACCTAGTCTTGAGATATGAAGCCCGTAAATTCGGAATTCCATACTATTCATATAATCAAAATTTCAGCTCGTATGATATTAGATTAACTAATAAAGGTACAGAATTTTCAGTTAAAGGTAAATATGCTAAATATGAGGGATTATGTTTATCTCTGCTTGGAAGACATCAGGCTGAAAATGGTGCTTTAGCCATAGCAATATCTGAATATGTGTTAGGTCAAAAACTCGATGTTAATATTTTAAGAAAAACACTTGAAAATATAAAGTGGCCTGGGAGAATGGAAATTATCGAAAGGAATCCTTTAGTGATACTAGATGGATGTATTTCCAGAGAATCTATGTTTCAAGTTAAGGAAATAATAGATTTTTTAGAATTTAAAAAAATGATAGCCATCGTCGCTATTCCTGAGGATAAGGATTACCTTGGGGTAATCGAAATGCTTAAGGAATATGATTGTGAAATTATTTTAACCTATGCAGACAATGACTATCTTAAATTTTCAGAAAATCAAGTTGTGGAAGCAAAGAAAATTTCAGCAATTATATTTATAGACAATGTTTCTGATGCGATTGATTACGCCAAGAAACAAGTGGATGAGAAGGCTATGATATTATGTCTTGGAACACAATCCTTTATTAAGGATGTGAAAACCTATTATCAAGAAGATACTTTAAACATTTAAGGAGAAAATTATGACAGATATACAAAAAGAAATAATAAGATTAAAAGAAGAAAAAAATGCTTTGATTCTAGCACACTATTATCAAACTATAGATATCCAGGAAGTCGCAGATTTTGTTGGAGATTCCTTTGAACTCGCTAAGATTGCACAAAGAACCTCAAAACCTATAATAGTTTTATGTGGAGTAAGATTTATGGCTGAAAGTGCTAAAATTCTTAACCCAGAAAAAATAGTGCTATTACCAGCATCTGATGCTGGTTGTTTAATGGCAGATATGATTACACCACAAGATGTAATTAAAATGAAGGAAGAACATCCTAAAGCTGCAGTAATGTGCTATGTTAACTCAACAGCAGAAACAAAAACTTATTGCGATATTTGTTGTACTTCATCATCAGCTGTGAAAATTGCTAAGTCCTTGGTTGAAGACGAAATTATCTTTGTACCAGACAGAAATCTTGGAGCATATGTTGCTGAGCAAGTACCAGAGAAAAAGTTCTATTTCTATAGAGGCTTTTGTCCGATTCATAATGTGGTTAGAGCCGAGGCAATAGAGAAAGCAAGGAAATTACATCCAGGAGCTCCAGTCATAGTTCATCCTGAGTGTAACAAGGAAGTAAGAGATGCAGCAGATTTTATCGGCAGTACCTCAGCAATAATTAAATATGTTGAAGAATCTGATAAAAAAGAATTTATAATAGGAACAGAAGTAGGTGTTGTTGAAAGAATAAATAAAATTGTTGAGGGCAAGACAGCATATCTTTTATCCCATCATTTAAGTTGTTTGAATATGAAAAAAACTAAGATTACTGATGTACTAAATGCTTTGCAAAACATGGAAGAAAAAATAGAATTAGATGAAGATGTTATGAATAAGGCTAGAATAACCTTGGAAAGAATGGTAAGTGTAAATTAATGAGAAGATATTTAAATGTATCAAATATCAAGGATAATAAATTGAGATACGATTTGGTTATCATTGGAGGTGGAGTGGCTGGTCTTTATGCCGCTTTGAATTTATCTGATAATTTAAGTTGTTGTCTGATAACAAAGGAAAGTATTGATATTTCCAACTCTTGGCTTGCCCAAGGAGGAATAGCTGCAGCAGTATCTGAAGGTGACTTGCCAAGATATCATTATGAAGATACATTATTAGCAGGTGCAGGACTAGTAAATAAAGAAGCTGTAACTGTACTTGTTGAAGAAGGACCAAAAGATATAAAAACTTTACTTGAATGGGACGTCCCTTTTGATCTTGATGTTGATGGTGATCTTTTGATAACAAGAGAAGGTGGACACAGAAGAAACAGAATAGTACATGCAAGTGGTGATGGTACAGGTAGAGAAACGGTCAAAGCCCTGGCAAGACTGGTTGCAACTAAAGAAAATATCAAATTTATGCCTAATAAATTCTTGCTGGATGTTGTAACCAATGATGATAAAGTTAACGGTGTAATCATTTCAGATAAGGAAACCAAGGAATTCATAGGAGCTGGTCAAGTTATTTTGTGTACTGGTGGCAGTGGTCAGATATATGAACATACAACTAATCCTGGTATAGCTACCGGAGATGGGGTTGCTGCCGGATTAAGAGCAGGGGCAGTTGTAAGAGATATGGAATTTGTCCAGTTTCATCCGACAGGTCTATATATTGAAGGTGAAAAAGGTAGATCATTCCTAATATCAGAAGCAGTCAGAGGAGAAGGTGGAATCTTAAGAAATAGCAATGGTGAGGCCTTTATGGCTGATAAACATGAACTTAAGGACCTTGCACCTAGGGATATTGTTGCAAGATGTATCTTAAATGAAATGAAAATAACAAATACACCTTATGTATATTTAGATATAACTTCAAAATCTAAGGAGTTTTTATCAAAAAGATTTCCAACAATATTTGGAGAATGTTTAAATCAAGGAATAGATATAAGTAAGGAATATATACCAGTGTGTCCTGTCCAGCACTATATGATGGGAGGATTAGCTACAGACTTAAACGGAAGAACTAACATTCATGGTTTATTTGCTTGTGGTGAAGTTGCAAATACAGGTGTTCATGGAGCTAATAGATTAGCATCAAACTCCATGCTAGAATGTCTTGTTTTTTCAAGAAGAGCAATCTCAATAATTAATAAAGAAGCACAAAATTATAAAAAAAGAGATATTAATATGAATATACCTACTGAAAATGAAAAGAACTTTTTGAATCTAGATTTAGATGTATCGTCATTAAAGGATATGATCAGAGAATTAATGACAAATTATGCAGGAGCAATAAGACATGAACAAAATATGATGTCTGCCTTAAACTCTATAACCAAGATACATAATACTCTTGATGCAGTAGTATTGGAGACAAAGGAAAAGGCGGAAGTCTATAATATGAGTATTGTAGCAATGGAAATCTTAAAAGGTGCAATAAAGCGCAAGGAAAGTATAGGAGCGCATTACAGGGAGGATTAGATGGAAAGATATATATATAGAGATATACTAATAAAGGCTTTAAAAGAAGATATAGGAAATGGTGACTTAACCACTAATATCTGTATAGCAGATGATAGTGAATCAGAAGGTTTATTAATTGCCAAAGAAGCAGGCGTTTTATGTGGTACTGGTTTAGTTGAAGAAGTCTATAAAATTCTAGATGATGAAATTAATATAGAGTTTAATTATATTGATGGAGATGTCCTAGCTAAGGGTGATATTATTGGAATGATCTGGGGTAAGACGAAGAGTATACTAACTGGAGAAAGGGTAGCTCTTAATTTCCTTCAACATTTATCAGGAATTGCTACAATAACAAGAACGTATGTTGACATGGTTGGAGATATGGATACCAAGATAGTGGACACTAGAAAAACAACACCAGGAATTAGGGTATTGGAAAAATATGCAGTTACTATTGGTGGCGGTTATAATCATCGTTTTGGTCTTTATGACGGCATTATGATCAAGGATAATCATATAGTTGGAGCAGGAGGTATAAAGAAAGCCTGTGAATTAGCTAGAAAGAATACTCCTCATACTTTGAAGATAGAAGTAGAAGTAAGTAATATAGATGAAGTAGAAGAAGCTTTATCCAGTGGAGCAGATATTATAATGTTAGATAATATGTCATTGGAGGAAATGGCCCAAGCTGTTAATATAATCGATGGGAAGGCAACTGTTGAGGCTTCAGGTAATATGGGGGATAAAAATATTGAGGAGGTAGCTGCTATTGGAGTTGATATCATTTCGATTGGGGCAATTACTAATTCTGTTAGAAACATGGATATAAGTTTAAAATTCAAATGATTGACATTATTGCTATGATTTAATAAAATAGTTCTTAGAGTAAATGCAAGGAACAGGAAGAGTAACCTATGTTTATATCATAGAGAGAAGGGGTTGGTGGAAACCTTTCATATTTATTAGGTGAAGGTAGCCTGGGAGCAGTTCAAATGAACAATAGTAGTTTGAACCGGATTAGCCCGTTAAAGCAAATAGTTAAAAATAAGGTGGTACCGCGATCCGTCGCCCTTAGGGGAGGTGGATCCTTTATATTTTAGGAGGAAAATTATGGAAACAAAATACAATCCAGAGTCAGTAGAAAAAAAATGGTATAAATATTGGGAAAATAATGGATATTTTCATCAAGAAGTAGATAAAAGTAAAAAACCTTTTTCTATCGTCATGCCACCTCCAAATGTTACAGGACAATTGCATTTAGGACATGCCATGGATAATACCTTACAAGACATCCTAATCAGATATAAAAGAATGGCCGGATACAATACTGTATGGATTCCAGGTACTGATCATGCAGGAATTGCAACTCAAGCAAAAGTAGAAGAAGAGTTAAAAAAACTAGAGGGATTATCTAAATATGATTTAGGTAGAGAGAAGTTTTTAGAAAGAGTCTGGGACTGGAAGGAAAAGTATCATGAACGAATTGCTAGCCAACTTCGTTTATTAGGTAGTAGCTGTGATTGGGATAGAGAAAGATTTACCATGGACGAAGGTTGTTCTATAGCAGTTAAAGAAGTTTTTAAGCAGTTATATGACAAGGGTTTGATTTATCGTGGGGAATACATGGTTAACTGGTGTCCTAAATGTCATACAACAATATCAGATATTGAAGTAGAGCATGCTCAAAAGAAAGGTAATCTTTGGTATTTCAGATATCAAGTTGAAGGATTGGATGACTATATAACTATAGCTACTACAAGACCAGAAACAATGTTGGGAGATTCTGCAGTTGCTGTTTCAAAAGGTGATGAAAGATATGCTAAGTATGTAGGTAAAAATCTTATACTTCCAATTATAGGCAGGAAGATACCAATTATAGAAGATGAATATGTTGAAAAGGAATTTGGAACTGGTGCTGTTAAGATAACCCCGAGCCATGATCCTAATGATTTTGAAATAAGTCAAAGACACAATCTTGAGCATTATATAGTTATTGATAAACAGGGTAAAATGACTGGTGATGTTGGTAAGTACATAGGGATGGATCGCTATGAGTGTCGAGATGCAATAGTCAAGGACCTAGATGGTCTAGGGGTATTGGTCAAAATTGAAGAATATGAAAACTCAGTTGGATGTTGTTATAGGTGTGATACAGTCATTGAACCACTTGTTTCAAAACAGTGGTTTGTAAAAATGAAACCTTTAGCTGAAGCTGCAGTTAAAAAAGTATTAGATGGTGAAGCTAAATTTATACCTGAAAGATTTACCAAGGTTTATTTAAGTTGGATGGAAAATATTAGGGATTGGTGTATTTCCAGACAATTATGGTGGGGACATCGTATTCCTGTTTACTACTGTAAAGATTGTGGGGAAATGATTTGTGATCTTGAGAAGGTTGATATTTGTCCGAAATGTCAATCTGGAAATATAGAACAGGACCCTGATGTTCTTGATACCTGGTTTAGTTCAGCTTTATGGCCTTTTTCAACATTAGGTTGGCCTGAGAAGACATCAGAGCTGGAGCAGTTCTATCCAACATCAGTACTGGTAACTGGTCGAGATATAATATTTTTCTGGGTAGCCAGGATGTTGTTCATGGGTATAGAATTTATGGACAAGGTGCCATTTGATGATGTATTCATACATGGACTGATTCTTGATGAACATGGCAGAAAAATGAGCAAGTCACTAGGTAATGGAATAGATCCATTAGTTTTGATTGATGAATTTGGAGCTGATACATTAAGATATATGCTAGTTACCGGGAATACGCCAGGAAATGATATACGTTTCCATACAGATAGACTTGAAGCTATAAGAAATTTCTGTAACAAGATATGGAATGCTTCAAGATTTGTAATGATGAATTTAGAGGATTATGATGGGACTAGAGAAATCTCTTCATATTCATTAGCTGATAAGTGGATTATAGGGGAATATAACAGAACTATAAAGAGTGTTACAGAGAATCTGGATAATTATGAATTAGGACTGGCTGCTGATGAAATATATGAATTCATCAGAAACAGTTTCTGTGACTGGTATATTGAAGCAATCAAGGACACCCTATATAAAGGGACTTTAGAAGAAAAACAGAATGTTCAAAAAATATTAGTTGATATACTATCAGGGACTTTATCACTTTTACATCCATTTATGCCATTCATAACAGAAGAAATCTGGCAAAATCTACCACATGTAGGGGATACAATAATGTATGCCAAGTGGCCTACTATTGCTGATAAAATTGATTATGAAGATGATATGATTGGGATGGAACTTGTTATGGATAGTATTAGACAGATAAGAAATATCAGAGCAGAAATGAATGTTCCGATTGGGAAGAAAATACCTATCTTCATTTATCCTAAAACTGGTTTTGAGCAATTGGCAAATGATGCAACGAAGTATTACATGAATCTGGCTAAGGGGTCTGAAGTAATTGTTGAAAAATCTGATTCTAAAAGAATTGATAAATCAGCTATGGCAGT
>JBGSJN010000080.1:0-6978 GCA_041741995.1 Bacillota bacterium | reverse complement strand
TGGAGATTCTACTATCACCTGATTAACACCAGCTAATTTCAAACTTCTCATGAATAATTTCAAATCTGTCCCGCCGCCACTATCAGCACTTATAACTGAAATAACATCAGAAACAGTATTAATGATTCCACTAAGTTTTTCACCGATGTAATCACTATCAACAAGATTCAAGACATGTTTAAACTTGCCATTACCTTTTTCTTCAAGATACTCGGCCCCTCTTTTAGTTGTGAAAATACATAATGGTAGTTTATTTTGACTGAACAATTGATGATCTAATGGTATATCTGTTCCATCTAAAGTGATTATAACTGTACCTGGGTGTTCTGTTTTTTTACCTAAGTACTTTACTCTCTCTTCAACTAAATCCTTGTCAAAGACAACATTCCATAAATCTTCTTCTGCCTTTAGAGTATTGCTACCTTGGATTATCAAATCACTATAGGCCCTCAAGAAATTTAATACATAAAAATCTGTAAGTGCGCCATCAGGATTTAACCTATTGGAAATTGCCACAAGTGGCCCTTCTGGTCTTTCTGGATAGGCCATCTTGCCATCCATAGACAAAGCAATAGATGCAAAAGAATACGGATACTCATCACCTTCAGGAAATGACAATTTACCATAAGTTTTTTCAACCTTTGGTAAAGATTTAGTTATATCAGTTTTATTGTTTATTTCAGCTAATAATTCTTCATTCAAGTAGCATGTGCTACTGGTTACTTTTTTTTCATCAAATTCAATACTTGGAAAATTCATTTTTCTTCCTCCTTAATTTTTATCAAAAATACATTTATTTAGTAATATATTCAGAAAACATTAAGCAGACGAACATAAACCACAATAATCTGTGGTGGTATATCAAATATCAATTTATTTACTCTAATTTCTTTTACCATAAATTGCTCCCATTTATGTTCTTTAACATTAATTACTAAATGATACTTCATAATTTTTATATTTACAAGTAGATTTAATTTAGATTTTTATTTTTCATAGAAAAACTGTACCTCTTTTAATTAAGAAGGTACAGTCTGTAGTGTATATTTTTTTATTAATTTATTTAGTCATCTGATATTCCATATAATCTAAGGACATATCATTTACTGGAAGATAATTTCTGATTGTGGCTCTAACTCTTTGTGCATTAGGATTATCCTTGTAGACATAATCAATCATTTTTTCCAATAATTCTGCCGGACTATTATCAATATTGTTTTTCACTGTATCCACAGCAACATCATATATAGTGGTATAACTATATGAATAATTAACATTATCTTCCCTAATTGAATTTTCCATTGGAAATGCAACTTCTAAATCAACCTCATACTTAACTTTCTTATTGAAAACTCTAGCACTTCTTATCTTTGTATAGTTGAATTCTTCCATCAACTCATTTTTCAGAGCTTCATCATTTCTTCTTTTACTTACAGTAGTCGATACATATTTGACAAGTCCTCCAGGAAGACCGATTCTAATTGGAGTTGAAGGTTTTTTAAATTCAATTCTCACCTCATTAACATCATCATTACTAAGCTTAAGTATTTTTTCTCCGATTCTTGAGGCTGCTGCTTGAATCATGTCATAATGCTGGTTTATTCCAATTTCCTCAATTACACTTTGAATCTGATCATCAGAAATAGCTGAGTCTAATTTCTCCAAATCTTTACCAAAAAGCCAAATATCTAAAACAAATTTCTGCCCCAGTTCCATTTCTTGTATTGCGTGACCGTGATTAGCAAATATAAAATAATTCTTATACATTTTGTAATTCATTAATATTACCTACTTCCTTCAAATTTTTATTTATCTTATTTTTGATATAATTTAAAGCATTTTCTATTCCTGACTCATTTCTTTTATACTTATTACTCCAACAGGAGGTCTTTTACTAGAAGGTAATTGTTCACTTACCCCTATACCAGTTTCTCTGGCAATTATAGCTGCCACAAGACGATTACAGGTTTTTCCCTGGCACAATCCCATGCCACTTCTAGTTCTTCGCTTGATAGCTTCAACTGTACGATCACCTTTTTTTATAGCATCAATAATTTCGCTTTCAAATATTTCTTCGCATCTGCAAATAATTGGATCTTCTTTTACAAAACTCTTCTTAATGCCAACCGCTCTATCAGTTATTGAATGGTCAACAGACACATGAACTAATGTAGTCGGGTCCTTTTTATCAGGCTTACTTAATTTTTCAACGATACCCTGACCTAATTTAATGCCATTTGTATCAACTAAAGTAACCACATCTCCAATATTTGGTAATGGGTAGTATTCATAGGGAATTGCTACAAAATCCTTATCTTCACCAGTAATCATAGCCATTGTAATAGCTATACCAGGACAAGCAGCTACACATATTCCACAACCTCGGCATTTTTCAGGATCAAGAACTGGACGATTAGTTATATCATCACCTATGTAAATTGCACCAAAAGGACAAGAAGTTTCACATGGGTTACATGGAATAGGTTGAATACAATTTATTCTAGCTAAATATTTGTTATTCCCCATTTTATTCAATACCTCCCTTTAACTCAAGTTCCTTTTTAATTATTTCTTCCTTAGCTAATGCCCTCTTTATACCAAATTGACCACTTCTTAGTTTTGCTAGTCTTTGATATATATTATTAACCTTTTCAATTCCATCAACTTGATTGATTTTATCAAGTTCCATAGCTGCCGCAACACCTGCTAGTCTACCTTCTTCCATTGCAGTGCTAGCTTCTTCAACACCAGCAATATCTCCTGCAGCAAATATTGAATCGGAAATTTTTAATTTTTGGTCATGTAATGGCACATGACCACCTAAAGCACTGATATAGGTTGTAGGAGAATTTGCCATTTGTGCCAGTTCTATCCTTGGAGTTAAACCTACAGCAAAGCAAATAGTATCACAATCTATGCAAAAACTTTTTGATTTGTCTGGTTTAAATTTATCATCTACCGGCACTAATATTGCACCAGTCACTTCCGAATTACCTTGAGCTGAGATAATAGTATGCCCTAAATATATCGGCACTCCAGCTCGTCTTATCTTATTAGCATGTACATCATATCCACCGACATTTGGAGCAGCTTCGACAACAGCAACAACGTCAGCACCAGCTTGCAATAATTGATAAGAGGTAATTAAACCTACATTTCCTGTTCCAATCATTAATATTTTTTTTCCAGGAAGCACTCTATGTACATTGATGAATGTTTGTGCTGCACCGGCCGTCATCACTCCAGGTAAAGTAGATCCTGGAAAAGCCAAGGCATTTTCACTTGCGCCAGTGGCAAGAATAATTTTTTCAGCTTTAACTTTTTCAGTTTTTCCATTTCTTACTATACCAACAATGTTATTATCAAAAATCCCCCAGGCCCTTGTATTCAAATATACTTCAACACCAGCATCACTTACTTCTGTTAAAAGTTGTTCGCCAATTATATTCCCTCTTGTTCCCGCTTTATGTTCTTTTGAACCAAAGAATTTATGAATTTGTTTAAATAATTGACCTCCTGGTAGTGAATTTTCATCTATAATAATTGTCTTCACTCCAAGTTTTCCTGCTTCTATGCCTGCTGCAAGACCAGCAGGTCCTCCACCTATTATCAATAATTCAGTATTAATCATCTAAATCACCATTCTTTCCAAGACCTACCTGTTTTCTTATAACCATTCCAGCCTCGACCAAGGTTACACAGGTTCTAATATTAGGCACACCGTTAACTTCCATAATACAATCATTACATTGCCCGATTCCGCAATATAGGCCTCTTGGCTCATCCGTTTTTACTGTTTTTCTAAATGATCTGATTCCAGCTGACATTAATGCTGCTGCTATCGGCTCTCCTTCAAATGCTTCAATTTGCCTACCATCTACAATAATTTCAACTTTATTTTTTTCTATAATATCCCCTAATATCGGGTGTTTCTTTATTCTCATATTTATTCTCCTTTATTCGAATCTGGCAGGCGAGTATTCTTCGACCCTGTCATCATAGCAATCCCCAGTAATCATTTCGGCTGCCATTTTACCTGCTGCTGGAGCAATCGTAAATGCACCTTTCAGACCTGCTGCTAAAAACATATTCGGATATTTTTTAGAGTAGCCATACAATGGTAGAGAATCTTCAACATGTGGAGTAATAGCTGACCAGATTCTAACAACATCTAGATTTGTGAGTTTCGGGAAATGTTTAGCAAAATGCTTGGCCAAGCCAACAGTTCCATCATAAGACACTCCTTTGTTATAGTCATTAAAACTTCTAGTATCTTGACCAATGGTCAATGTTCCATTTTTATGTTGTGTCAAGCCTAATAGATTCCAATCACCTTCGTAAAGTGTTCCTATAGTAAAACATCCTGGGACAATAGGCCCTTTTATACAAGGTTCAACAGGGTTAGTAACCATTAAGCTCCCCCTACCATAGAATATCTTGTAGTCAAGGTCTAGCTTACTCATTAATTCTCTTGTCCAAGCTCCGGTTGCCACCACAATAGTGTCACCATAAAAACTGCCTTTATCTGTAATAACTTCTTTAATCTTATTATCTTCCAACTTGAAATCAATAACTTTTGTTTTTTGATAGAACTTTGCACCTTTTTCGATAGCTTGATCTATTAATCCTATAGTTGTTGAAAATGGGTTCAACTTACCTTCTTCCTTACAATAAGCAACCCCCATTACAACATCGGTATCAATATAAGGTTCTTGTTTTTTTATTTCATCACCTATTAATATCTCGCAATTATATCCAAGCGCATTATATTTCTCAATTACTTTTCTTCCTATTTCTATTTCCTTTTCGTTATAAAATAATGCGATTCCACCAGTAATTTCCATGTCTGTTTCAAATTCGTCATTCTCTTCATAACCCTTAAATAGTTCCATTGATTCCTTGACCCAATCCAATTCTAATCCTGGCTCCCTGTCAATAACGCTTATCTGACCGTTATTACCACCACTAGCGCCACTGGCTGCTTCATCTTGTTCTAATATTATTACTGATTCGCCTTTTTTAGTTAGATAGTAGGCTATAGCGCCTCCTACAACTCCTGCACCAATAATAATCACATTAGCTTTCTTGTGCATTATGTTTTTACCCTCCTTATATTTTAAGATTTTTTCAAAATCAACATTTTATATTTGCCAGTCCTCCACTCCTTGGATGACTTAATGTAAGTATAAAGGTGTTTTATTGTCTTGTCAATATAATTTATAGTTTTTTTTAAAAGAATATGATATATTGCTTAGTATAGATTTGAAAAATGTTAGGAGTTTCCATGAGAGTTTTAAGAAATCCACCATTATATAAAAAAGCTGCGGCCTCAATATTAGAAAGAATTCAAAACAAAGAATTTACTAGTGTAAATTTACCTTCTGAAGATAACCTGGCAGAGTTATTAGGTACAAGCAAACATACAGTCAGAGAAGCATTAGCTGAATTAGCTTCTCAATCATATATAAGTAGAAGACATGGTTTTGGAAATGTGATTTTAAATAGCGTTGTTGATACTAAATTTAGAATTGATGCAAATATGAATTTCCTTAAAATATTGATGCAAGCTGGTTATAAAACCAATATAGAATACTCAAGCCTAAGATTAGAAAATAAATCTTTTTCCGACTTGGAGAATAATGATTATATTGTCTACGATGAATTAGTATTCGCCAACGATGATGTAGCTTCTTCTCACATTATAAATATCCCAGCAAAATTATTTCCAGATGACTTCAATATAAATATCACTCATGAGAAAGCATCATTCAATTTATTAGATATGTTAGGTTACTATAATCTACATTCAATAGTTGAGTTTATTCCAGAGCTGGTCGATAAAAGAACCGCACAGTTATTTTCAATTGAGGCAAAAACTCCAATTAACACCTGGGAAGAATATATATATGATCAAGAAGATAATCTTGTATGTATAACTAAAATACGTTTTAATCCTAAGCTTTTCAAGCTGAGAATGGTAAGACAAGATTTTAAAAATATTTATTAAGAAAAAAATACAATTAATAAAATTCTTGACCTTTGAATATTAAATGATATAATTGCCTGATAAGGAGGTGTTTAGATGGTTAAGCATATAGTATTATTCAAGTTCATGGAAGATAAGAAATCAAGTGATATGAATACACTAATAGAAAAATTAAGAAAACTACCAGAGCAAATTGACTTAATACGTAGTTATGAAGTAGGTGCAAATGTTGTTGAAGGCCCAAGAAATTACGATGTAGCACTAGTATCAACTTTTGATTCTCTTGCAGATTTAAAAGAATACGCAACTTGTGACCCTCACACTGAATTCATAGAATATATGAAAACATGCGTTGAAGATGTTAAAGTTCTAGATTACGAATACTAAAAAAATGGATTGAGTAAAATCAATCCATTTTTTATCATTATTAAATTTGTATATATTTTTTTATTCTTTTTTTACTTGTCTATTTATTAATTAACAGTTCTTTAATATATTCTTCTAAGCTCTTCCCTTCGATTTTAACATCTCCGGTTTCAAAATCTGTAGCCAATTTAAAGAAATTTATGAACAACTGATTATCTGACCAATAAAAAGTCTCCAAATGACCTGGAATGAAATTAATAATTAAATCCTTGTCAACTAATGACTCAAACTGCTCACCATTCAATTGCTTAATTGGTGTCATCATCCCCATAGTTATTCCTAAATCTTCTAATACCCACATATTATTATTCCAAAAACGTCCTTCAGTCTTTGTCTTAACTGAAAGTATTTCCCTATTGGTAATGCTACTCAAAACCTTTCTTATTGAATCACTAGTAAACTCAGCATTAAACAAAACTTTAAGTTCTTTTCTTGCTGCTAATTCTGATAAAAAGATATCACTAACTTTTTCCCTATCTGCAGTTGCTTGCCAGTAATAGATAAATAGTTCTAAGACCTCTGTATTAATTCTAACATTCATTCTTATGCATTCTCCTTTTCAAAAA
>JBGSJN010000079.1:0-9624 GCA_041741995.1 Bacillota bacterium | reverse complement strand
ATTTATTAATCAGTCGTTCACAATCTGATAAGAATTCATCGGTAGTTTCAACCATTTCATCAGGTATGTTGCTGCCTTTTGAAATTGGCAGTGTATTTGCTCCTCGACCTGCATGGTATCTGATTCCTATTTTCTCAGCTGCTTCCATTTGTCTGTCAACCAGGTTCTTGCCAGAAATTTTTGTATAACAGTATTGATGGTCAAATGCAGTAGTACAACCGTGTTTAACAAGATCAGCCATTGCAGTCATAGATGAGTAGTATATCACCTCTTCATCTATTAGTTTGAAAATCTTATAAATAACTTCCAGCCAGTCTACTACATGAAGATTGATATAGTCTACAGCGACCAGATTTCTTACAAATGTTTGAAAGAAATGGTGATGGGTATTTACTAAGCCAGGATAAAGGAATTTTCCTGAAGCATCCAATTTTTCAATGCCGTCAGCTTCAATATTCCTGCCTATTTTTTTAATAATTCCATTTTTAATTAAAATATCGGTATTCCATAATACATCATCTGTTTCGTTACAAGTAACTATTGCTTTAGCATTTTTGATTAATACGTCGTTCATATTTCCTCCTAGAATAATTCTATCTTTTCTTAATGATATTCCTTCCAGTTACTGGAAGGTCAATAGTTATTAATTTAAAATTTATAAATTTAATATGTACATAAAAAAGGCCTTAGATTCGCTAATTAATCTAAGGTCTTAGTTTTATTTGACTAGTAATAGTAATAGCAGAAATCATTTTTCTATTTTATATATTTTTTTTAATCTGATACTATTTTATTTTTTTTAAATTTCCGTATATAAATGATTTAATTAAATTTATAACTTGATTATCAGGTTCTAATTTGTATTTTTGTTTATACTTTTCAATGCATAGATCGAAATCTGTATTATCACCAACATCTTTTCCAATTGTATTGATATGATTTATATTATTCCAAAAATCATCTCTTTTTTGAGACTCTTTATGTGACTCTAAATATAAATTTGTGTCATATTTTTTAATTTTTCTAATCATTGCCTCAAATTTTGTATATTCATAATTTAAAGGTCCACTATAATAATCCTCAGACATACAATCTCCCATAAACATAACTTTATCATCTTTTACGTAAATAATTGTTGAATCTGAAGAATGGCTTCCTCCAATTTTTTCAACAATACAAACTAAACTACCTAAATTAATTTCTAACTTATTATAAAAACAAATATCTGTAGTTGATGATTTAAATGTAGCCCTAAAATTACTATCCATTTCTTTTTTAATATTTTCAGAACAAAATTCTATTTCTTCACCTTGCTTAACTCTATTATCTAAATTAAAATCATCCCAACTAAATTCTTTCATTTTCATTAATATGTTTTGAGTTGCCTTGCTACTTATAGATGATAATTTCATTTCTTTTATACCGAATATATGATCCCAATGCCAATGAGTAATAATTAAGTACTTTAATGGTGAAATATTCAATTTTTTTACTTCTTTTAAAAATTCTTTAGCATGCTTAGGTGAATTGCCCGAGTCAACAACAATAGAATAATCACTGCCTACAATTAAACCCAATAACGGTCGATCTGTATTATGATTATGTGGCATAATATAAATGTTTTTTGATATTTGATTTAACATATCTTGGTAACCTTCTTTCATAAGCAGCTTTATATTTTGCTAATAATTCTAATTTGAACTTCTGTAATATAATTATTCATATCACTCTCAACAAACTGATCAACTATACTGAAATTCACACTTAACGTTGATAGTTCAAATTTTCCTTCAGATGCTTTATATAATTTATTCATAGTTTCATTAACTGTACTATGAGGACCTTTATGGTATCCACAATAGAATTTTCCCTTTGGTATAGTATTTATTAATATATTTTTACCAATCAAATCTTCGTCTTCTCCAATATATGCCCCAAACCATTTATTATCGCCTTCATAAAAAGCAATTGTTGGATAGAAATAAAAGGAATCAGAAATATATAATTCTTCTTCATGACCTAATGGTATGTACTTTCTCAATTTAAATTCTTTTATTGTAAATTTTTCAGTATTTACTTTTTCTATTTCCTGTTCAATAAATTTTATTTTCCGTTGAATAACTTTGTCTATTAATAACAATTCAGCCCATTGTTCGTTTAATTGATTAGATTGCTCTTTTAAATAATCAAGTGTGTAGTTTATATTTCTTGACTTCATATAATCATCAATATTTTTAATTGTATATCCTAGCTTTCTTAAATATATAATGCACGCTAATTTATAAGTTTGATCAAAAAGATAATTCCTATAACCTGTTTCATCGTTTTTACTATTAGGTTTCAGTAAACCAATAGAATCATAATATCTCAATGTTTGAGTGCTAATATTAAATAATTTACCAAGTTCTCCAATAGAAAATATTTTTTTCAAAATTATCACCTCATTATTATTTAAACAATGTTTAGTAAAGTTTATAAGTTACTTTTTAGCATAATTATAACATATTTATTAGTCTTTTTCTGTTTACTATAATTATATAAATATATTTGTTTTTTTTCTTATAGAGGAATCAAATACTTTTTGACCAGTTTCTACAATATCATTTTCGTTGATTCCAGTTAAGACTCCTTCTTTGAAAATTACTTTTCCATTAACCATAGTTAACCAAACATTTCCAGTAACACCAACTCGGGGGATTAAATTTTTGGGATCATGAAGAGCTCCTAAAAGTTCAAGTTTATTAGTATCAATCATAAATAAATCTGCAGCTTTACCTATTTCTAAGGAACCTAGTTTATCTCGTCCTAGGGTCTTAGCTCCATTAATAGTTGCCATTTTCAACATATCATATGGGGTAACACTACCACCTCTAGTTTTACTATTATAAGCTTGCATTAAATAACCCATTCTGAGTGTATCTAATAAACTTGAGCAATCATTTGTAGCAGAACCATCGCAACCTAAGCTTATCAATGCACCTTCATCTTTAAACTTCTTCATGTCTAAGATTGGGTAACCACCTAATATAGCTGGGCCTGGACAATGTGAAATAACAGATTTAACTTTTCCTATAGTTTTTATTTCATCATTAGTTAATTCCCAACCATGAGCAAACCAAACATCACTACCAACAAATCCTATGTTTTGACACCATTCAAGTGTTCTTTCACCATACTTTTCTATCATTATCTCATTTTCGCCTTCACCTAAATGTGTATGTAAATACACATTTTTTGATCTAGCTAGTTTTGCAGATTCAATGAATGTTTCCTTATAACATTCAATTGGTTGACATGGCGCTATAACTATTTGTTGCATTGAAAGCGGATTGGGATCATGATATTTTTCAATTAGTCTTTGACAATCATATATATATTCATCAGTGGTTTCTATCATTTCATCTGGAATATAGCCACCTTCTGACATTGGAATGGTACTTCCACCTCTTCCTGCGTGAAATCGAATACCCAACTTACTAGCAGCTTCCATTTGTCTATCTACAAGGAACTTTCCAGAGTTTTTTGTATAACAATACTGATGATCAAAAGCTGTAGTACAACCATGTTTAACTAGGTCAGCCATTGCTGTTAATGAAGAATAATAGATAACATCTTCGTCAATAATTTTGAATATACTATAAACTTCTTTTAACCAATCTAAAACTGATGAATTTACATAATCCACCTTTAATAAATTGCGTACAAATGTTTGGAAAAAGTGATGATGAGTATTTATTAGACCAGGATAAACAAATTTACCCTTCCCGTCGATTACTTCAATACCATCTTGATTGATATTTTTATCTATCTCTATAATCAAACCATCTTTAATTAAGATGTCAGTATCCAAATATAAATCTTCAGTTTCATTACAGGTTACTATTGCTTTTGTATTTTTGATTAACACACTATTCATTAACATAACCTCCATTTTTTAATGACTGAATCATAATAGTTATATTTATTATATTGGTAATGTTTTTAAATTACTTATGTCAAAAATTATACTTTAGTTACTAAAAAGGGGTATGACTTAAGACTCATACCCCTTTAAAAATAATTTTTATTTTTACAAATATTTATTAACGTCAATTTCGCCAGAAGATAATTTATCTTTAATTTCATTAATTTTATCTTTGACTTCACTTGGTATTTTTGATTCAAGGGATGGGCTATATTTAAAATCTACAATCCCTTCTTTTATCCCCATTAATTGAAAACCTGCTTTATAGGTTCCTTTTTGAATTTGCTCTGCAGTTTTAAAAAGAGCAGTTGCCATGTCTGTTGTAGCGCTAGCTATTAAATTTTTATGTGCAGCAAAATCTGGTCCAATTGATCCAACTGCATATTTCCCTGTATCTTCAGCAGCAGCAAAAACTCCTTTTCCACCTTCATTAGCATCTTCTATTAATATGTCAGCTCCTTGGCTAATATAAGCCAAGGCTATTTCTTTAGCCTTATTAACATCAGCCCAATCACCAACCATAGAAAAACTTGCTTTTATATTAGGATTAATATATTTAGCACCTGCTACAAATCCTAATAAATCATTTTTAATAGGAGGGATATCTACTCCACCAATACCAGCAACAACATTAGTTTTTGTCATTAGTGCAGCAAAAACACCTTGTAAAAAACCTGCTTGAAGATAGTTATTATTTAAAGATCCAACATTTACATCATTAGTAATATCAGAACTTGTTACTATAAACATTACATCTTTATATTCTTCAGCAAGTCTCATAGCTCCATCGCCAAACTCAAATCCATGCCCTATTACAACATCATTACCATCTTTTGCAAAAGCTCTCATAGCTTTTTCATAATCACTAGGTTTTAGATTTTCACTAAATGATATTTCTGCCCCTAATTTCTCTTCCATTTGAAGTAGTCCTTCATAGGCTGATTGACTCCAGCCACCATCATTAATAGGTCCCCCCAATGCCAAAGCGACTCTAAATGTATCTTTTTCAGCAGTCTTTCCGCAACCTACTAAAACAAATACCGCAAAAATAGTTAACATAAATAATATAAATTTTTTCATTTTCTTTCTCCTTCTTTTTTAAATTTTTAATAAAACCCAAATAATGTTGTTAATATTGTAGCACCTCCTCTTTAATCAAATAAATTAGTCTTACCTCTTATAGATGAATCAAATACCTTCTGACCAGCTTTTATTATTTCATTTTCATTTATGCCAGTTAATATTCCATCCTTGTATACTGTTTTACCGTTAACCATTGTTAACCATACATTACCAGTAACTCCTACTCTAGATATAATGTTTTTCGGATCATGTAAAGCGCCTAGAAGTTCAAGTTTTTCTGTATCAATCACAAATAAGTCTGCTGCTTTGCCAATTTCTAAAGATCCAAGTTTATCTCTACCTAAGGTCTTAGCTCCATTAACAGTGGCCATTTTTAGCATGTCATAAGGGGTTACACAACCACCTTTTCCTTTACTATTATAGGCTTGCATCAAGTATCCCATCCTTAGAGTATCAAGTAAACTTGAGCCATCATTTGTAGCAGAACCATCGCAGCCTAAGCTTATCAAAGCACCTTCATCTTTAAACTTCTTCATGTCTAAAATCGGGTATCCACCTAATATAGCTGGTCCTGGACAATGTGAAATACCAGATTTAACTTTTCCTATAGTTTTTATTTCATCATTAGTTAATTCCCAACCATGAGCAAACCAAACATCATTACCTACAAAATCAATATCTTGACACCACTCAAGGGTTCTTTTTCCGTATTTATCAAGCATTATATCATTTTCACCTTCACCTAAATGTGTATGTAAATATACTTTTTTAGATCTAGCCAAATTTACCGATTCAATAAATGTTTCCTTATAACTATTAATTGGTTGGCATGGTGCGATAACGATTTGTTGCATAGATAATGGACTCGCATCATGATATTTATTAATTAATCTATCACAATCATATAGAAATTCATCAGTACTTTCTAACATTTCATTACAAATAGTGCTACCTTCACTTTCAGGTAATGTATTACCACCTCTACCTGCATGGTATCTTATTCCCAACTTACCAGCAGCTTCCATCTGCCTATCTACTAAGAATTTACCAGATTTTTTAGTATAACAATACTGATGATCAAAAGCTGTAGTACAACCATGTTTAACTAAATCAGCCATTGCAGTCAATGAAGAATAATAGATAACATCTTCATCAATAATTTTAAATATATTATAAACTTCTTTTAACCAGTCAACTACTGATAAATTAACATAGTCAACCTCTAATAAATTACGAACAAAGGTTTGAAAAAAGTGATGATGAGTATTAATTAAACCTGGATAGACAAATTTACCCTTTCCATCAATTACTTCTACTCCATCCTGATTGATATTTTTGCCTATATCTATAATCAAACCATCTTTTACTAAGATGTCAGTGTCCCAATATAGATCATCAGTTTGATTACATGTAACTATAGCCTTAGCATTTTTAATTAAAACATTACTCATTAAAGCAACCTCCATTTCTTTATATGTTCATCTTAGACCTTATAGTAACTATAATGTCAAGTTATTAATTAAAAATTAAATTTAAATAATTATTTATGGTAAAACAAAAAAAAGAACATCCATTTTGAATGTTCTTCAAGTAATTATATTTGTTTCAACTTTTTCTAGTTAATTGTTTTGCGTGCAATATAAATATAACAATCATTAAAATTATTGTGATAAAAAGTATTTTAATTGAGAAATATGGTAATATTACTTTATTTGTATTCTGACTTCTTAGTTTATACTTTAATTTCACATTTCCCGTTTTTGATAATAGTTTTCCTGAATATATAGCTTTTATATTATAACCATCTAACACAGTCTTCTCCTCTTCTACCCTTTTAACTCTAAAATATGACGCAGTACAATTATACAAATTTTCTATACTTTCGAATTTCACCTTGTCTGTCAGAAGAAACCATGTCTCGTTATTATCATATATCTCTTTTGGAATATTAAATAAATCTGCATTTAATATATTGCTATAAATCTTGTTTTTTATTTCTAATTCTTCATGCCATTGATTCTCCTTTATATAGTTAGGTTCTACTATAGTGTTAATTAATGTAAGCAAAGTATAATTGTCATATTTGATTTTTTCCGGAAAGTCTTTTTTTTCTAATTTAATATTTGATTGTTCTTTAACTTCTTTTATTATTTCTTTAGAAATAATATTAATCTCATCATAATTAACATCATCTAAGAGATATTCATCATAGGATTTAGTAATCATATTATATAATCTAATCTTATCCAATGGTTTATTTTCTTTATAAATATCCCAATCTATTGATTTTTCAACATATTTACTGACACCATCCTTCCTTTCATAAATACTATAATATGTGAACAAGCCAGCACCAAAGAATATAAATACAATTATTGTACATAAAAAGATTTTTATGCTCTTATTCATTTGATGACCTCCATTTGGCAACAAAAAAAATTCCTATTGTTAAGGGAAGTAAACCTATTAAGATAAATTTATAAGATCCAGTTCTTGGTAGAATGCCTTTATTTAATTGAAAAATTCTACTATATGAACATGTATCCCATTCATCTCCATTTAACACTTCTGTACCTTTATAATCACCTTTTATTACAACTTTATTAGTATAAAATAGTTTATTAGCATTACCATTATGATTATTATTACTTATCACTTTTAAATCTCTACTAGAACCAGATAATATAATTGGATTAACTAGACTAAAACCTGACTTTACAGAATCTTTAAAGATAATCGATAAATTATAAATTACTTCTCCTTCCATCAATAAATTATCTCTTCTTAAACTTGAAAATGACAAAGTGTGTTTATTGCTTGCTACTAAAGTATCCTTTAATAGTAAGTTTTTTCTTTTATTAGTATCAACTACCACAGAGTAGATGCAATCACTTTTATTATTAGCAGTAAATGAACCAGATGTAAATTCATTGATAAATATGGGATTGTCAAAAACTATTCTGTAACTTCTTAATTCTTTACATATAAACTTATGTTCCATACTTCCATCATAATTTGATCCTAATAAATACTCTTTCTCACTATCTTTTATATATATACTATAATTACCCTTTCCAAATATCGGCGTTTTAAATTCTATACCTTTTGATTCTGGAGCTAATTTAATTATAAGCTCCTTTATTCCAGTTATTGATACAGCTATTTGTTCTGAATCATTACTATTAAATACCCCTTTTATATTACTTGAATCAAAAGTAGAGAACTTTGATAACTGATGATCTTCTTCATCCTCATATGTTTTTTTTATTTCATTTTGACTATTATTACTATCAATTATATACATCAAATAACCTTGTTTCTCTTCGAAATCACCTATAGTTATACAATCATTAAGTTGATAATACTCATTAGGGATGGGAATACTAATTGTAAATTTATTCAGTGAAACGTTTGAGGCATTAGTAGCTTTATAGACTTTATATTCGACTGGCTGATTACTTGCTACTTGTTTATAACCCTTAATTTGTATGAAGTTTTCAATTATTATATTCTGTTGATTAAATATGGTTTTTATATAGGACTCGCCAAACTTATCTACTTCTATATATTCAAAATTACTATAATTCTTACTATCGTAACCAACTGGTACAAATACTTCATAAATATAGTATGTTCCTATTTCTCCTAAGTTATTAATTTCTATACAGCCTTCAGTATTTGTTACAAATGTACCTATTAAATTATCTTTATCATTTATATCCTTTGGTCTTTTTGACCAAACTTTAAAAGTTGCCCCATTCAATATTTCATGAGTATCAATATCTTTTTTAAATATTTTTAACTTTGCTATATTAGGTTCAATTTTAAAATCAAAGGTAGTCTTAATATCTTGATTTACCTTCAAAACCCCCATATAATTCTGTCTATTGCTTATTCCTGCTTTAATATATACTAATCCATTATTAGCTTTTCCACTTATAGAAATTTGTTTATTAATTGGCATATAGGTTTTGTCTTTTGGTATCATAATAGTAAACTTTTGTCCTATATTTAAATTTTGAGGAAGAATAAGATCTCCATTATTATTATCAACTGATGATATGGTAATCGGTCCAGAAATATTAGAACCTTCAATAATATATTCCTTTACGATTTTGGTACCATCCTCATTTACTATATTATTATCTGATAAACTTTTTACTGATAATTCATTGAATTTTTCCAAATAGGGATGATTCTTTGCATAAACTATTAATTTTATACATTCTAACTTAGCTGCAGAATCACCATATTGTACACTGATATAGTCTTCTGCAGATTTGCCTCTTGTCAAACCTTTAAATTCCATACATATAGCTCTTATGGCCATTGCCGTTATACTATGGTATTCATTAGGAGAAAAATTTCGATAAGGATTACCCGGTATTACATTAGGATAGCCATTCGTTATTGCAGAAGATAATATTGCTATTTGTTGGTTTGAGTAAAGTTCGAGATTGTTGACCACATTTCCTTGATAAGAAGAAACTTCAGTACCAATTTTATCTGGATCAATACAATATATGACTTCTCCATATTCTGTAATATGGTTATACAAATTATGTTCATAAAATAGA
>JBGSJN010000078.1:0-3632 GCA_041741995.1 Bacillota bacterium | reverse complement strand
AATAAAAATGAAAATTGCCGTCCTGAGTGGAAAAGGTGGTACAGGTAAAACATTAGTATCAGTTAATCTAGCAGCAGCTGCAAAAAGTTCTGTATATGTAGATTGTGATGTAGAAGAACCTAATGGCCACCTTTTCTTTAAACCTATAGAAGTTGAAAAAACAAAGATATCTGTTAAAATACCAGTAATTGATGAAAATATTTGTATAAAATGTCGCAAATGTGTAGATTTTTGTAATTTTAATGCTTTGGCCTTTATTAATAACAAGGTTAAGGTCTTTGAAGATATTTGTCATTCTTGTGGAGGGTGTAAAATAATATGTCCAGTAAATGCTATACAAGAAAAGGAAAAATTTGTTGGTGAAGTACAAAGTGGTAAATCTGATAATGTGAAAGTCTTTACAGGTATACTAGACACAGGACAAGCTTCAGGGACTCCAATAATTAAAAAACTATTAGAGGATTCTAAAGATGTAGATGAGATTACTTTTATCGACTGTCCACCAGGGAGTGCTTGTATCGTAATGGAAAGTATCAAGGATGCAGATTATTGTATATTAGTAGCTGAACCAAGCATATTTGGGGTACATAATCTACAAATGGTACATGAATTGGTAACACTATTCAAAAAACCAAATGGGGCTATTTTGAATAAATGTGTTGATGGAGAAAATCCTTCAGAAAAATTTTGTACAGATAATAATATAAAAATTCTTGGACGAATATCCTTCGATAAAAAACTTGGTACCATCAACTCAAATGCAATGATTGCAACAAGAGAAGATGGGGATTATAGAGATTTTTTTGATACACTTCTGAAAACAATAATAAAGGAGGTAGATCATGAAACAACTATTAATTCTTAGCGGCAAGGGTGGCACAGGGAAAACTACCATTGCCAGTGCTTTTATTAAGTTATCTGAAGCAAAAGCCTATGCAGATTGTGATGTGGATGCTCCAAATCTTCATCTGATAATGGCTCATACTGAACCTGTAAGAAAAGACTACTACGGGATGCCTAAGGCAGTTATAAATAATGAAAAATGTATGGAATGTGGAGTTTGTATGGAAAACTGTAGATTTGATGCAATTTCATTAGACCTTAAATATAAAGTAGATGCTTTTGCTTGTGAAGGTTGTGGTGTCTGTGAACTAGTTTGTCCAGTGAAGGCAATAACCATGGAGCCTGCAATTGCAGGTGAGTTACAACTCTATATGGATAAATCTGTTTTTTCTACGGCAAAACTTAAAATGGGTAGTGGTACATCTGGTTTACTTGTTACAGAGGTTAAAAAACAAATGTTGGATAATGGGGATGATGTGGATTTGGCAATCATAGATGGCTCTCCTGGTATCGGATGTCCTGTAATTGCATCCCTTAGTGGAGTTGACATGGTCCTTATTGTAGCAGAACCGTCTCAGTCAGGCATTAGCGATATGGATAGAATTATAAAAACTGCCAGGTATTTTAATACTAAGACAGTTGTTTGTATCAATAAATATGATACGAATAGTAGAATATCTGAAACGATTATAGGGTATTGTAATAAGGAAAAGATACCTTTTGTTGGTAGCCTTCCTTTTGATAAAAAAGTGCTGGAAGCTACAAATGCAGGTAAGTCAATTGTTGATATAGAATGTTCTTCAAAAGTTGGAGTGATTGAAGTCTTTAATAACACTATTGAGTTATTGAAGCAAGAATAAAGGATATAAAATTAAGAATGGAGAAATACTATGTATTTTAATGAACAAACTATAGACAAATATATTGGGGAAGATGCTTCATATTTTGATCTTACTAGTTATGTATTAGATATTGGAGATCAGCGGGGATCGATTAAATATATAATAAGACATAAGGCTGTTATCAGTGGAGTTGAAGTTGTAGCTAAAATATTCGAAAAACTAGGAGCAAAAATAGAAAGCTATATAGCCTCAGGAACTTTTGTTGAAGCTGACACAAATATATTTCAAGCATACGGTTCCTTAGAAAGCCTGCAAATGGGCTGGAAGGCTTGTATGAATATTTTAGAACATTGTTCAGGAATAGCTACAAGGACCTACAAGCTGGTTACTATAGCTAAAGAAATTGATCCTAAAATTGAAATAGTTACTTCACGTAAAATTTTTCCTGGAACAAAGGAATTATCAATTCAGGGTATTCTTGATGGTGGAGCCTTGCCTCATAGGCTTGGGCTTTCAGAAACTATCCTGATATTTAAAGAACATACTAATTTTATTGGTGGTATCGACGGACTAATTCCTAGAATAGAAGAATTAAAGATTAGAGCTTGTGAAAAAAGAGTTATAGTGGAATCGGAAAACAGAGAAGATGCATTGAAGTTATGTGAGGCTGGGGTAGATGGTATTCAGTTTGATAAAATTGAGCCTAAGGTCTTAAAAGGTATTGTGACAGATTTAAGGAAAATAAGACCTGATATCTTACTTATAGCTGCTGGTGGTATTAATGGAGAAAATGTAGAAGATTATGCCAGAACAGGAGTTGATTCAATTAATACTTCTTGGGTATATTTTGGAAAACCTGTTGATATTAGAGTAGAGATGAAACCATTAAGGCAAGAAGAAAATTAAAAGTTATTTAAGGTAATAATAAATTGAATAAAAAAAATGAATGTGGAGGAAAGATAATTATGAAAATAGCTGTAGCGTGTGAGAAAGAATTGGTAACAGGACATTTTGGACATTGTGAGAATTTCAATATTTTTGAAACTGAAAATGATGTTATTAAAAGTAAGGTTTCAGTAGCAAACCCAGGACATAAACCTGGATTTCTACCTAATTTCTTAAATGATTTGGGAGTAAATGTTATCATATCTGGTGGAATGGGTGGTGGTGCTGTCGATATTTTTAATGAAAAGAATATTGAGGTAATCGTTGGCGCCAGAGGGGATTCAACAGAGATTGTCAAAGCTTATTTGAATGGTCAATTAGAGTCAACTGGTTCTGTTTGTCATGAACATCATCATGAAGATGAGTGTGGGAGTCATAATTAATGAACAGAGGGACAATATACTCAATTGCCATAAGCAAGGATAGAGGAGAACTAAAAAAAGAAGTGCAAGATGCTTTGGTAGTTGTTGGTTCAGGTATTATAGGTGATGGCCATGCAGGTGACTGGGATAGACAGATTACTTGTCTTGACTACATGAGTGTTATAAAATCCAATGAAATTAATGGTCTTAATATGGGACCTGGAGATTTTGCAGAAAATATTTTGATAGAAGGCCTTGATTTTAGCAACTTGGGCATAGGTTCAAAATTAAAGTTAGGCACTTCGGTTATAATTGAAGTATCACAAGTTGGCAAAGAAGATCATCCAAGTGTAGTAACTAGAAACTTTGGAGTAAGTCTTTTACCTGGTGAAGGAATATTTTGCAAAGTTATTGAAGGTGGTTCTATAAAAAAAGGAGATAAGGTTGAAATAATTAAATAGATTCAAATTAAATATATCATGTAAATAGAAAGGGCGAATTGAACTGAACCCAAAAAGTTAGACAAGAAAAGAATTAAGCAACCGAAAGGGCTTGTTGCCTGTGTAATGCAGGTGATAGGCCCTTCAGTTTTTCTTTGATTCTACGGTTGTTGTAGTAATCAAGGTACTCGACGAGTTCT
>JBGSJN010000077.1:0-28158 GCA_041741995.1 Bacillota bacterium | reverse complement strand
ACTTCAGTAATTATTGGACCTGGTGATGTTGGTGTATGTCATAAGCCAAATGAGTTTACAAGAGTTGAAGATTTAGTAAAATGTAGTGCATTATATGCTATGTTACCAAATATATTAGTATAGAAACCTCTAAAATGTACCTTAAACCACAGTCCTTGAAATCTGGGGGATAATAACTTAGTTATTGTTCTCCAGATGTAAGGGACAATCAATTGTTTATTTGTTCTAATATCAAGAGTATTAGAAAATAAAATAAAAGGAGGAAAGGTAATGAAAAAATTATTTTTGACAATGATTCTATTGGTAATGCTAACAATTACAGTAGGATGTGTAGAAACCAAGGAGGAAACAAAGGCAGATGATTTAAAAGTTGCTTTGGTATTAACTGGCTCTAAAACAGATAATGGATGGTGTCAAATTGGTTACAATGGTCTATTAGATATTGAGAAGGAATATGGTGCTGAGATTGCTTTTAATGAAAATACTCAAACTTCCCAATACAATCAAGTAATCAAGACATATGCAAAAGATGGTTATAATGCAATTATTTGCCATGGTATGGAATTCTTGGATGCAGTAAAAGATGTTGCTAAGGATTATCCCGATACACAGTTTTTTATAACAAGTTCTGATATTACTACTGATGTTACTAATGGTAAAAATATATCAAGTATGATAGCTAATGGTCTTGAACAAGGCTTTATTCAGGGAGTAGCTGCTGGGTATATGGCACAAAATCAAAACAGTAAGATTGTTGGTGCTGTTAGTGGTATGGAAATTGCTGCGATGAAAATAACTGTTGAAGGCTTTGAATTAGGTGTTCATTATGTTGATCCTAGTATAAAAGTATTAAAAGCCTATACTGGAAGTTTTGATGATGTGAACAAACTAAAAGAACAAGCAATAACCTTTATTCAACAAGGAGCAACCATTATAATGTCAACTGCTAATGCTGCTACTAGAGGTGGATTTGAAGCTACTAAAGAAAAAGGTGGAATATCTATAGGTGCTCAAGCTACGAGTTTGTTAGGAGAGTATAAGGAAAATCTTGCATTAACTGTAAATTCTAGTATGTCAAAAACTATGGTTACTACAATGGGATATCTAGTTGAGGGTAACTTTAAGTCAGATAATTATATAAATGGCATAAAAGAAGGTGTAATTGAATTAGTTATGAGTACAACTCAAGCTGATGTGCAAAAAGTTAAAGATAAAGTTCAAGGTATTTATGATGATGTTAAATCAGGAAAAATTGATGTAATGGAGTTATATAAAAACAAATAACATGAAAAAGATAAATTGACAAGTATAAAAATTATCATCTTTATAAAATGACCTAAAAAGGAGATAGTATACCTTTTGGTATTCTATCTCCTTAAAAATACTATTAAACCACCGTTGATATCTACTGGGAATATTAATAAAATTTTATTCCCAGCAGGTAAATAGCGGTTATGTAGTGAAATTATTTAAAAGGTTGCTTATTAAAGTAACTTAGCTGTTAGATTGATTAACTTAGCATCTTATATCAATATAAGATCTTGGTAGAAATAAAATGAAAACAATATAAGTTAAATACGGTAATAGTGAATATTTGCTATATTTCTACTTTCAACATTATTATTGAACACTAAATTATTGGATATAGAAATAAAAGCTTACCTATCTAGTAATTGATGGTAATTGGTCTGTAGTAAAGAGATTATACGGCATCGAATCTTGCCAAGGTGGTTATAGCGCAGTATATTTAGCATCAAAAGCCGCTTTAGGTATTGATAAAATGAATAAAGAACTAAAACCTGATGAAGATAATTTCCTTAGTAAAGTTTCTGCACAAGAATTATACTTCCCAACATGGTAATTCCCTAAGGATAATGAATTAGTTATTGCCACACAAAAAGCTTACGATGATCTTTATGGAGTCAAAATAAATTCTGGACCATGTACTTATTCTACAAATGCTGTTGCATACTCAGGAAGACATGGGATAACTTCAGTAATTATTGGACCTGGTGATGTTGGTGTATGTCATAAGCCAAATGAGTTTACAAGAGTTGAAGATTTAGTAAAATGTAGTGCATTATATGCTATGTTACCTAATGTTTTAGGTTAATTCATACCTTCATTAAACCATACTATATTAATGTGATTGTCGAAATTCCAGGGGATTAACAAATCATATAATCCCTTTGGAATCTTAGACATTTACGAATTCAAATTATTAATTTAAAAGAAGAATATTGTTTAAATACAACTTATTTATTAGGTGATATGTTTTATCAAAATAACTTAATAGCTCGAACAAATAAGTTTAATGTAAACCTTCCTTTAACAAAATATAAATAACTTCACGTTTTATTTTCTTGGGGATTTTAAAAAAATTATCCCCGTAAAAATAAACGTTAAAGAAATAATAAAAAAATAAATAAAGTTTAATATTAATAAAATTGAAAAAGATAACTTCAGACATGTCCAAACCTGATGAAGATCCAAGAGAATATAATATTTATATAGCATATTGTTTTGCACACGTGAACCAAGACTATGTACTTATTACACTAATGCTATTACGCATTCAAGTAGATATGGAATTACTTCAGTAATTATTGGACCAACTGGGAAATGTTGGAGTTTGTTATAAATAAAAATGAGTTTACATAGGTTGAAGATCTAGTGAAACGGAGTGAGTTATATGAAATTAATAATTAATGAAAAAGAATATGAAATTAGTGAAAAATATGAAAAGAAAACATTACTTTTTATATTAAGAGAAGTATTGGGGTTAACTGGTACTAAAAAAGGTTGTGGGACAAGTGATTGTGGAGCTTGTAAAGTACTTTTAGATGGTAAACCAGTAAATTCATGTGTAACTACAATTAAAAATGTTATTGGGAAAAAAATAGAAACCATAGAAGGTCTAGAAAAAAATGGTATATTACATCCAATTCAGGAAGCTTTTATCGAAGCAGGTGCCGTTCAATGTGGCTTTTGTACTCCTGGTATGATAATGACAGCCAAAGCGCTTTTAGATAATAACTTAGAACCAACGGATGATGATATTAAAGTTGCTTTGGATAATAATCTTTGTAGATGTACCGGTTATGTAAAAATTGTAGAAGCTATACATATGGCAAGTTCAAAGATACAAGCAAAGGAGGAATAAACATGAAACAAGTAGGTGGAAGATATCCAATCCATGATGCTTATGAAAAAGTTACAGGTAAAGCTATTTATACAACTGATTTAAAATTACCTGGTATGTTATATGCTCAGATGCTGTTCTCCCCTGTTGCGCACGCTTATATAAAAAGTGTTGATACAAGTGAAGCAGAAGCAATTGAAGGTGTACATTACATAGCCCATACTTTTAACACTACAGAGAAAATCTTTAACTCAGCATTACGTTTTGTAGGACATAAGATGAAACCAGATGAACAAATATTTCCTAGAAAGGTTCGTTACGTTGGAGATAGAGTAGCTGCTGTAGTTGCGGATACTGAAGAAATTGCGTTAAAAGCAATAAAATTAATAAAAGTTGTTTATGAAGAATTGCCATTTGTCATAGACGTAGAAGAGGCATTGAAAGATGATGCTGAACCTATTCATGAAGGTGGTAATTTATTAAATAAAATAGATGTTGAGGTTGGCGATATCAAAAAAGCTATAGAAGAGGCAGATTATGTTTTTGAAGGTCGTTATACAACACCAATAGTTCATCAATTTGCTATGGAACCACATTCATGTGCTGCTAATTATGATGGCAAGAGACTAACTGTTTATACTTCATCACAGAATATTTTTGCATATAGGGTGATACTATCTCAATTATTTGAAATGCCAATAAATAGAATAAGGATGATTAGACCAACTGTAGGGGGTGGATTCGGTGGTGAATATGAGATGGTATTGGAATCTATTACTGCATTATTAACATTAAAAGTAAGAAAACCTGTTCTTTTAGAATTATCAAGAAAAGATTCAATAGTTTCATGTAGAACAAGGCATGCTGCAATCGTTTATTTAAAGGTTGCTGTTAAAAAGGATGGAACTATAATAGGTTTAGATTACAAAGAGTTAGTTAATGCAGGAGCTTATGCAAGTAGTACCATGAATGTTATTGGTGGATCAAGTTCGAAGGCTATGATGATGTACCGTTCTCCAAATATTCATTATGAAGGTATTGGTGTATATACTAATACACCTGTAGGTGGGGCAATGAGGGGTTATGGCTCTCCTCAGATACAAACTCCTTTGGAATTGGAATTAGACAATATTGCAAGACAACTTAATATGGATCCAATCGAATTACGCTTAAGGAATCATGTTATCCCTGGTGACATTAATCCTTTGAAAAAATTTTCACTTGGAAATTGTAAAGTGAAGGAATGTTTAGAAAAAGGGCGTGAATTAATAAATTGGACAGAAGAAGTTAGAGTAAGTGAAGATGGAAAATTCAGAACAGCTATAGGCTGTGCTTCAGGAGTGCATGGTAATGGAGTATTTGGAGTTACAATTGACACAACTAATATAACTTTAAAAGTTACTGAAGATGGAAGCATAATCTTACTTACAGGAACCCAGGATATTGGACAAGGTAATGTAGTTATGATGCGTCAGATAATTGCTGAGGTACTTCAAATTGAACAAGATAGTATAGAAGTAATTGATGCAGATACAGCAACAACCCCTTTTGATATGGGAACTTTTTCTAGTAGAGGAACGTACGTTAGTGGTGAGGCTGCCAGATTAGCCGGAATAGAATTAAGAGATGCTATTTTAAAAGAGGCCGCGATTTTATTAGAAACAAATGTTAGTGAATTGGATATAGATGATGGAATGATATTCAATATTTATAATCCAATAAATAAAGTTTCATTTGCTGATGTTGCTATTCATTCTCAACAAATTAGTCAAAACGGAGAGATCATAATAAACAAACAGTATTATTCTCATCAAAATCCTGGTAGTTATTGTGCTGGATTTGCAGAGGTTGAGGTTAATATGGAAACATATGAAACTAAAGTTAAAAGATATGTAGCTGTACATGATATTGGTAAAGCGATAAATCCATTATTAGTTGAAGGTCAAATAGAAGGTGGCATACAAATGGGCTTGGGTTATGGACTTACAGAAGAATACATATTTGATGATAAAACAGGTGTTGTTACCAATGCACATGCTAAAAAATATAAGATTTTTAAAGCTAAGGATATGCCAGGTATTACCATTGGTTTAATTGAAGAAATTGAACCTTATGGTCCATTTGGAGCTAAGAGTATTGGGGAAATTTCTACTGTTGCAGTGGGTGCAGCTGTTGTTAATGGTATTAATCGTGCGATAGGTACTATGGTGCATGATTTACCTGCAACTCCTGATCGTATTAGAAAAGCTATTGAATTAACAAAAAAATAAGTATCTAAATTAAATTATTATCTAAGTACTTAGTGATATATATTTTTCTTAAAATTTGAAAATAAATTTAACCTAGGAGGAAAATGTAATGAAAAAAGTATTATTATTAATATTTGCAATTCTTATGATTATGACATTAGCTGCATGTTCAAAAGAAGAAGCAAAAGTCGATAACTTGAAAGTAGCTTTAGCAATGGAAGCCCCTAAAACTGATGGTGGATTCGGTCAAGCAGCATATGAAGGTGTTCTTAAGGCAGAAAAAGATTTGGGAGCAGAAATCACAGTTAGTGAAAGCTTAAAACCCTCAGATTTTGAAAGAACGATCAATGATTATGCAAAATCAGGTAATGATGTTATCATTGGGCATGGTTTTCAATTTTCAGATGCAATCAAAAAGGTTGCAGCTGAATATCCTGATATTATTTTTATCTTAAATAGTACAGTTTATACAGATAATAAAAATGTTGGTTCTATAATGATAAAATATGATCAGGCAGGATTTTTACAGGGAGCTTTTGCTGCTTTGATGAGTAAATCACAAAATATGGGTGCAATTGGAAGTGTTGAAATTCCACCTATAAAAGCAGAATTAGTTGGATTTGAAACTGGAGCTAAATATATAAATCCTAATGCTAAAATAACTCTAGCATATACAGGTTCAAGAGACGATGTTAATGCTGCTAAAGAATTAGCTATAACATTGATTTCTCAAGGTGCCGATATTTTGATGACTGATGCTAATCATGCTAGTAAGGGAGTATATTTAGCAGCAGAAGAAAAAGGTATTTGGTCAATAAATTCTATCAATGAAGAATATAAAGAGTACCCAAAAAATCTTATTGCTTGTGCAATTGCGGATTTTGCTGATGCAATGTATCAAACAATAGAAAAAATCGACAATGGTACTTATAAAGTTGATACAGAATATTTTGGACTTGAACAAGGAACAGTTAAATGGACATATAACGACGCTTTGAAATCTAAAGTTCCAAAAGCAGTTTTAGATAAAATGGCTGAGATTGAGAAACAATTAAAATCAGGTGAACTAGATTTGACAAAATTGATTCCTAAGAAATAAAGCGATTCAATAAATTAAAATTAATGTCTATTTTAATAAATTTGAACAAAATGGTTGAAAAATTAATAAGTTATAAACGGCAATTGAACTGCACCCAAAAAGTTAGACTTGTGGTATATTAGCCACAAAATATCAGAAAAGGTGCAGTTTTTCTATGCCAAAGGGAATAGAAAACTTGAAATACTCAGGTGAATTCAAAATAAAAGTAATTTAAGTCAAGATGAAACATAACCTTAAAGGTAAAGAAGTAAGTGGTGAAAATAATCCTTTAGCAACAATAGTTTTAAGCGTTGATGCACGTATGGTAGAAACTGTAATTGTAAACGGTAAAACAGTATTGAAAAAAGCATCAACAAGAATAGAAGGAATAAAAATAGACTTTTATTAATGCAAATGAATTATGAGAATGAAAATAGTTATTAATTTCATTCCCATAAATATTATAAAATGGAGAATAAACAAAATGAGAATTATATTAAATGGAAAAGAAATTAACATAGATAATCCAAAGGGCTCTCTATTAGAATATTTAAGAGGTACTGCTTGTTTAAATGGAACTAAAAATGGCTGTAATAAGGCCCAATGTGGGGCTTGTACAGTAATAGTTGATGGCAAGGCAAAAAGATCATGCGTAATAAAACTTGAAAAATGCGGCAATGCAAATATTGAAACCATAGAAGGACTAGAAAAGAATGGACAATTACATCCACTACAGGAAGCCTTCATGAGGGTTGGAGCAATACAATGCGGATTTTGTACCCCTGGGATGGTAATGGCTAGTAAAGCATTGTTGGACAGTAATCCAATGCCTACTGATGATCAAATAAAAGAAGCGTTGAAATTCAATATTTGCAGATGCACAGGTTATGTTAGCATCATAGAAGCTGTACAATTGGCAGCAGCAGTTATTAGAGGAGAAAAGTCATTCCCTGAGGACGAAAATGGGATGATAGGAACTTCTGTTGTAAGAAATGATGTTTTGGATAAGGCTTTAGGAAAGCCTATATATACAGATGATTTAAATTTCAAAAATCAGTTATATGGACAAGTAGTTTATACTAAATATCCATATACAAAAATATTAAAAGTTAACATTAGTGAAGCAGAAAAGGCTCCAGGTGTTGTTAAAATTATTACCGAAAAAGATATAAAGGGACGTAAAACATTTGGTTTGATGGGAGGTTATCAAACCATAATGGTTGGAGAAGGTCAATACACCTACTATATTGGGGATAATTTAGCTTGTGTTTTTGCAGAAACAAAAGAACAAGCCATAAATGCAGCTAATATGGTAGAAATCGAATATGAAATTTTAAATGGTATTTTTGATGCGATGACCGCTGCGAAGGAAGATACCGAAGGATTTCATTTTAAAGGTAAAATTTTAGGACATACGAAGGTTCGTAGAGGTGATGTAAATAAGGCATTTGCTGAAGCAGATGTAATTATTGAAGATGACTATTATGTGCCATTTGTTGAACATGCCTACATGGAACCTGAGTCTGTTTTAACTAAATATAATGGAAACATGTTGGAAGTCTATACAGCAAGCCAAGGTTCATATGAATTTAAACACGATATAGCAAATGCACTTAATCAAAAATCAGAAAAAGTTCAAGTTATAGGTATGCAGGCAGGTGGAGGTTTTGGAGGCAAAGAAGAATGCACAGTTCACATTCATGCAGCTATAGGAACCTTTTTAACAAAGAGACCCGTTAAAATAACAATGACTAGAGAAGAATCTATGAAGGTTTCGACTAAAAGACATGCAGAAAATCTACATTATAAGATGGCTGCTAAAAAAGATGGCACAATCACGGCTATAGAATCAGTGGCAATAGTAGATACTGGAGCATATGATTCATCTGGTATACCTGTAACATTTCGTTCAGGAGTTGTAGCTGCTGGACCATATAGTATAGAAAATGCTCATACGGATTCAATAAGTTATTATACTAATAATCCACCTGGTGGAGCTTTCCGTGGTTTCGGTAGTACTCAAGCTTGTGTAGCTGCTGAAATCCACATAGACAGATTAGCTGAAGCCTTGAGTATAGATCCATATACTATTCGTGAGATTAATGCACTTGAACCTGGCAAACAAACTATTACAGGGCAGACTTTAGATAATGATTGTGGTTATAAAGAAACATTACTAGCTGTTAAAGAAAGAATGTTAGATTTAAAAAAAATATACGAACCAAGTGATTCAAATAAAAGAATAGGTTTTGGAATTGCGAGTACCTATAAAAATGTTGGTATAGGAATTGGTTTGAATGATAGTGCGGCTGCTGTAGTTGAATTAACAAATAAAGGTGAATTCAGAATATTACACGGTGAATTTGAAATCGGTCAAGGTTGCAATACAATAATGGCACAAATAGCTACAGAGACTACTGGAATTCCATATAAATTCTGGAAGGTGCTAATGAATGATACTAGAATTTGTCCTGATGGAGGAGAAACAACAGCATCCAGACAAACTTTTATCACAGGTAATGCTGTGCGTTTTGCATCTAGAGAATTTATAAGACGATTAAATGTTGTGATTAAAAATGCTTATGGATTAGATGAAAAAAATATAAAGTTTTCAATTGATGGTGTTAAGGATGTGCTTACAAGTTTAATGATTTCATGGAAAGATTTATATAAGACAGCTAACAATTATGGAATTAACCTTAAAGTTAAATATAAATATGATCCACCCAAAACATATAAATATAAAGAAAGTCATACACCGAAACTTGGTGAAGATCCTAAGGAATATAATATCCATATTGCATATTGTTTTGCAACTCATGGTTTGGTTCTGGAGGTTGATATTGAAACTGGGATTTATAAGGTTTTACATGTTGTGGCTGCCCATGATGCTGGCAGGGTGACAAATCCACTCGCATTTAAAGGTCAAGTAGAAGGTGGAGTTGTTATGGGTATAGGCTATGGAATGAGTGAGGAATATATTTTGAAAGATGGTATTCCAATAACAACTGATTTAGCTAAATGCAAATTACCTAAAATTACAGAAACTCCAATAATTGAAGTAATTACTATAGAAAAGAATACAATTGAAGGACCTTATGGGGCTAAGGGTATGGGAGAATTACCTATCAACCCACCTGCTCCAGCTATTTCTAATGCTTTATATAATGCTATAGGAGTTAGAATAACTTCATTTCCTATAACAAAAGAAAAAGTTGCCGCAGCTCTTAGTTCAATAAAAAAACTGTAAGATTAATTGGAGAAGGCTATGGAAAAAAATATAAGAAAAAAATACATGAAAGACATGTTAACGATTATAGTATTTATAATCTTAACCTGGTTTGTTATTGGCTATGTTGGGTTTGAAATCATTTCTATAAATAATGATATAAGTTTTAAAATACTATTTATTGTTGTTATGTTTTTCGTATTAGTAACATCAACTTTGGCTTGTATTTCTTTAATCAATCATTTAACATTCGGTAAAAATGAGATTTACGAAATTGATCTTTTATATTTAAACAAAATAGATATTGAAGGAGTAGGTAATGATGAATAAAGAAAACATTAATAGATTAGTTTTGATCTTTGATAGCTTATTTATCATGATTTTATGTTTTGTGACTCTATTGGCGGTAATGTTGTTCCAGGGCAAAATCATAGTCGATTATAACATTAACTTTATAACATTAGGAGTAGTTGTTATAACAAGCGTAAGTTTTATAACTTTCATTATTTTACAATCAAATAAAGAATTACATAATATCATAGAAAATCATGATTGGGAAAACAATGGAAAAGATAGTAATCAAGGAGATGAATAATATGAGTTTTGGAAGTATTCTTAATTATATTGCATGGTTTCTAAGTGCCTTATTATTTATTTGGTTACTTATTGATTTTATTAAAGTTGAAATAGAAAGAAAATAATTGAAAGATGGTGTTTGTATATGAATTCGGATGTTGGAAATAAAAAGGAACTTTCTTTATCAAAAGTATTGTCTCCGAAACATATATGGGCTCTGGTTGTTGGTATAGTTCTTGTTGGAGACTTTATGGGTTGGAACTTTGGAATTGCCAAAGGTGGAACCTTGGGAGTACTAATAGCATGCTGGGTAATGGGGATTATGTATTTATCTCTAGGTTTAATTAACACTGAGATGGCTACAGTAATACCTGAAGCTGGAGGACAATATTCGATGGCAAAATATTTTATGGGGCCATTGGCATCATTTAATATTGGACTGATGTTAGTTTTTCAATATATTATGCTAGAAGCTGCAGATGCTCTGGTAGTTGGACAAATGTTAAAGATTATTAGTCCTGATATAAATCCTATTCCTTTTATTATATTAAGCTTGCTTTTTTTAACCTTTATTAATTACAGAGGAGTTCATGGAACATTAACACTTAATTTCTTTATAACTGCAATTTCAATCATAACTTTAGTTATACTATTTGTTTCGGTCTTCTTTTTTCATGGTAATGGAAGTTTATTGAATTTGAAGCATATATCGACTGGATTACCATTTGGTTTTATTGGAATAATTGGTGCTTTACAATTTGGTCTTTGGTTTTACTTGGGATTAGAGGGTGGGGCATTGGCTGCTAATGAATGTAGATCTTCAAGTAGATCATTACCTGTGGGTACTGTGGTAGGTTTTATGACATTACTTATTGCAGGTACTGTAACATGGTTTTTAACAACTGGATTGATGAATACTAGTGATTTGGCCACTTCTACTTATCCTTTATTTGATGCTGCGAAATTGACAGGTATGTCTTTTGTTATCAATGCCTTGTTTATTGGGACTCTTTTTTCATGCTTGGCAAGTGCTAATGGATGTATAAATGATGCAAGTAGAGCATGGTACTCTATGTCCAAGGATACTTTGATACCTGATGTGTTTTCTGCTTTGCATCCTAAATATAAGACTCCTTACAGAGCAATAATTTTTATGTTGCCTATTGCTTTGGTTTTCGGATTTGCAGGTGTTTTAGATCAAATTGTAACTTTTTCAATAATATCAGCAATTCTAGTATATATTTTTACAGCTTATATGATAATTAAATTTAGAAAAATGTACCCACTAGGTCGTTTGAAAAGAAGTTATATAAGTCCATTACATCCATTTCCTGCAATTATAGTCTTAGGCTTATGTATCTTGGCATTATTTGGTATTTATTTTGGATATTGGAAAAACCTATTAGGTGGAATTTTATTCTATTTTATTGCATCTATTTGGTTTGTTAAACGAAGATATAAATTTGTAGATAAGAAAATATTTATTCAAAAAAGTTGGAAAAGACCAGATGGTTATTGATTAGTTATCTCCGATGGAAAATATTCTTGATATTTTGGTTTTGAGCAGACAGAGAATCAGTCGTTTTGATGTTTGTCGAAAAACGTCCAGTCTTAAAATTGTTATGCGTTAAAAAATATCAACTATGAAAATATAGTATCCTATTTATAGGAGATTATATTAGTAATAATTGGTTGGTATATCAAATACCCTTGTATAATAGAGTTGTAGTAGAAATCCCCCTTTTTATTAGTAATTTGTACTATGCTGTTTTACAGATACTGTGGATTTGTTATGCTCTGAAAACATCCACTATGAAAATATAGTAACATTTGAATAAGTGGCATAAAGTCATAAATCAGGGTAATAATTAGACACCCTTTTTGACACCCCGAGTTTGAACTGCTCCCTGTCAAGTGGACAGTGGGGAAATAATATTAGACTACTAAGGTCTGGTTTTTAATTAGAATGAAAGCCAGGCCTTTGTATTTAGCCTGATTTCAATTGTTGCTGTTGAATATAGGATTGGATTAGTTCTGCTTTCTTTTCCATTCTATTTTATCGGCAAGTCAGTAATAGCAACCAAAGAAATACCAGTTCCTAGTAGATTTGAGACCAATATATCACCTTTGTTTATAGGAGCCTCTAATTCAACTTCCTTTAATTGACTGATGACCTTATTGCGCAAGCCTATTTCAAAAGCCTTTGAAGTCCTACCTCGCACATTGGCATACTTACCATTTTTAACCCTGACACTAAAGGTCAAGATACGATACAAATTACCACTTTCCTGTTCTGCATAACGATCACCCTTCAGGCAATTATTACCATCTATCTGGTAAATAACTCCATCTTCTGAAGTTACCTCAATCTGACAACCGAAAGGACAGCACCTGCATGGAATTAATACTGTTATCAAAATCACAACCCTCTTTCTTTTATATATTAAAAATTCAACGCCCTAACATCCTCTTCTTAACTATCTGGAAGCTCTTAATACTTACCCCTATAATCAACAAACCAAAGGCCAAGTAAAGGAAGAGCCATTTCATTAATGTAAAATAAGGTGCCAAGTAGGCAACAAAAGTATTCTGGGGATATCTGAACATCACATAGGATACTGTAATATTCTCTAAAAAATCAAAACCCATCCCAAAAAGCGGAAGTAAGTTAAGAATAGCGAAAGACTTACCAACTATAGGCTTTTTAAAAGTCAGGGACAATGCAGATACTAAGAAAAAACCATAAACAACAGGCCAAACTATATCAAAGGTAAACCGACTATTAATATAATACTGCCGACCTGCTTCACCATATTCCTCAGCTATCTGATACAATTTTTCGACCGTATAGAAAAAAGATGTATCTGGAGACAGACTTGAACCAGTAATCTCTTTTGTAGTAGCTGAAACAGCAGGCAGTACAAAGATAATAAAGCCTGTAAAAATCAAAGCTGCAACAATAAAGACAAGTAGCGTTATTTTCTTATTAAACCATAATGAGAGAGTGTTAAGTATTTTCATAGTTTTATCTCCTTTAATCTTTATTCTCAGTAGCATTCTTTTCCTAGTGTATTTATGGAATAATTATAGCAGTTTAAAAAGGTGTTTAAAACATTTTCTTATGTTGTAAAAAGGTAGTATTAGTAGTAATATCAAAGTATACTTGATTACAATAAAACTGATATGTCGATTAAGGAGGAATAATAATGGACAATAATATATTATCAGATGGAATTGAACAACTTGGAATAATTAAAAGTAAACTAATTGAATTGGACACCCTCAAACAAGAGGAAATTACACTAGAGATAGCAGAGAAGAGGAAGGAAATAGAAATAGAAAAAAAAGAACAGAAAATTCTTAAAGAAATTAGAAATGTAATTTCCCAACGTAGATTAGAGATAGAATATAGAATAAATGAACAAATTGACAACATTGAAAAAAAAATAAAAGATGTAAGAGGAAATAAAGAAAAAACGAAGAAAAAAGCAATTGTCGAGAGGATAGATAATGAAACTATCGACTATAGAAGCGAAGAGGAAGAGTTATACATAGGTGGAAAGTCTATATTTACAAAAGAGAATATCCCATTTTTATATAATAATCGTTTGTTTTTTGCTCTTTATTTTCCTAAAGGTATATTAGATGTAGGAATTATTATCCTGACTGCTTTCATTGCCTTTTTTGTTTTGCCTCTTTTATTTTATTATGTTTTCTTTAATGGTATGAATGTTATATATTTGGCTTTGTGTAATTTTGCTGGTATTGTTCTTTTTGGTGGTCTTTATCTTTGGTTAGGGAAGATTAAATATAAACATATTGATGCTTTAAATAGGGTTAGTGATATGAGACAACTTATAATCGACAACAAGAAAAATCAAAGAAAAATCAAGAAATCAATTAAGAATGATGAGGATGAGAGTATATATGGACTGGAAGAATTTGATAAGGAGATTAATAGCCTGGAATTAACTTTAAGTAATTTGCTTGAACAGAAGGAAAAAGCTCTTTTGGATTTTGATAGTATAACTGCTCAAGATATAAAAGCACAAATTAATTCAAAATATGAGCAAGAATTGCAGGCTATGAAATCAGAGTATAGTAAAATCTATCAACAAAATAAAGAACTATTGGAAGTAATTAATAAATTAGCTATTGAAATTTCTTCTAATTATGAAGTCTACCTTGGTAATGCTCTATTAACAGTAGAAAAAATTGAACAATTAGAAGAAATAATCAATTCTGATCAGGCTAGTACAATAGCTGAGGCTATTGAGGTCATTAATCAAAGCGTAGGATAGTATTGAATTCTTAGAATATATATAAAAATATATACTAAAAAAGGATTTACTTCAATTCTAATGAATGATGATAAAATTTATTAATTTATCATTTCTCTTGAAACGAACATTATAAAATGATAGTATGAAACTAATAAAATACAATACTGTAAGGAGAACAAAAATGGAAGAAAAACTAAAAAAACTAAAGAACTTCAACCTGATCATGGGCTTTTTTCACCTGATACAAGGTGTAGCCATGCTATTTCTAGCAACTACTGTAATTCAGAAAATAGCTGAGTTTCAACCAACTATAACTCAGTTTTTCCTAGAATTTGTTCCTGAAACCCAAACCCTTGAAACATCTAGTAGAGAGCTATTTCAACTTCCATTTGGAATACTGGTAGCTTCCTTCTTGTTAATCTCAGCCTTGGCACACGGCATAATCTATCTAAATAGTGAAAAATACCTAAGTGACATTGGCAAGGGAATAAACAAATTTAGATGGTTCGAATATGCTCTATCATCTTCAATAATGATAGTTTTAATCAGTACTCTATTTGGAATCTACGATATAGCCTCTTTGATTCTAATATTCATAGTCAATGCATCCATGAATCTATTTGGCCTGGTTATGGAACAACTAAATTCTGGAGCAGAAAAAAACAAAGTAAACTGGGGACCATTTGTTTGGGGTTCAGTTGCTGGAATAGCTCCTTGGATAGCTATCTTCCTTTATATGTTCGGCACAGGAAATTTCGACATGGTACCATGGTTTGTATGGGCAATAGTAGGAACTTACTTTGTAGCTTTTAATACTTTCCCGATCAATATGATATTACAATACAAAAGAATTGGTAAATGGAAAGATTATATGTATGGTGAAAGAACTTATATAGTATTAAGCCTTGTGGCTAAATCACTTTTAGCTTGGTTAGTACTTTTTGGAGCAATGCAACCATAAATTAAGGATTAATATTTTAAAAATAAAGATTAATAAAAGAAGCACCTTTGCTTATAAAAAGGTGCTTTTATGTTTATAGAGTAGGTAGTTAAGGGCGTTTTTTTAAAAATTAACATATTGCAAAATACCTTAGAATACTCTAATATTATTCTTACATGTATTAATTAGATACATAATTCTTAAAACTTTGATAATATCGTAAATATGAATTGGAGGCTTTAAAAATGAAAAATTATCAAATTCTAACTATTAATCCTGGCTCAACCTCAACAAAAATTGCCTACTTTATTAATGATAAGGCAGTAAATGAAGTAACAATAAGACATTCCTCAGATGAACTAAAAATCTTTAACAACATAATCGATCAATTAGATTATAGATTAGAGGTTATCAACGATATCCTAGAAAAAGAAAAAATAGACATTAAAAAACTTGATTGCATAGTCGGCAGAGGAGGACTCCTTAAGCCAATTAAAAGCGGTACTTATTCTGTAAATGAAAACATGCTTAAGGACCTGACAAACTATACCTATGGTGAACATGCAAGCAATCTTGGAGGACTTATCGCAAAATCCCTGGCAGACAAGGTGAATATTCCTGCATACATTGTTGACCCTGTAGTTGTAGACGAAATGGAACCAATTGCCAGAATAAGTGGAATACCTGAAATAGAAAGAAAAAGCATATTTCATGCACTAAATCAAAAAGCTGTTGCTAAAAGAGTAGCTTGTGAACTAGACAAAAACTACAATGATTGCAACTTTGTAGTAGTGCATCTTGGTGGTGGAATATCTGTAGGAGCACACTATAAAGGCAAAGTAATCGATGTTAATAATGCACTAGACGGAGATGGTCCTTTTTCTCCTGAAAGATCAGGGGGACTTCCTGTTGGTGATCTATTAAGTCTACTAGACAGCAAAATCCATACCTATAAAGAACTCAAGAAAAGAATAACTGGAAACGGTGGAATAGTTGCTTATCTAAATTCTAATAACTGCAAAGAGGTAGTTAATATGATCAATGATGGTAATAAACAAGCCGAATTGATCTATAAGGCCATGGCCTATCAGGTAGCAAAGGAAATCGGGGCTCAGACAACAGTCTTGAAAGGTGATATCGATGCAATAATCCTCACTGGAGGAATAGCCTATGACGAATTACTTATAAGCTGGATAAAGGAGAGTGTATCATTCCTTGGTAAAATTATTGTAGTACCAGGAGAAGATGAAATGCTGGCATTAGCTACAGGAGGCTTAAATGCACTTAGAGGTCTGGAAGAAACCAGCATTTATAAATAGGCAGACTATTGTTCTGATAACTAACAAAACTAAAGCCAATAAATATCATTAAACAAATAATAGGGTGGAGCTTACTGTAAGTCAGGTTGAGAATGGATTTATTTAATCCCAACCCCTTGAACCTAATGGTGATAATAACTAGTTAGGAAATAAATGCGAGTAAATTTATTTGCTCTTTAGGCTCTATATCATAAGATACAGAGCCTTTTTTAATGCAAAAAATCAAAGAAGGAAATCAAGTAAAAGTTATAAGAAAAAAAGTCAATATTTAATCTAAATAAATAGTTATGGTCATAATAATATTAAAATATTTGTACCATTAAATAAAAGTGATATAATCAAACTATAAGAGCCAAAAATAAATAAAAACTAAATACAGGAAACTATAGAATTTGAATGAAGGAGAACAACTCATGAATACAAATTCAACATTAATTACCTATCTAATAGTATTAGTAGCCGGATATTTAATAGGCTCCATTTCCTTTGCTCGCTTGATTTTCAAGAAAATGAGCCCGGATGAGGAACCAGCACTAATCATAACTCCGACCACAGATGAAAATGTTAAGTTCATATCCCATGCAATCGGAGCAACTAATGTAATGATCAGATACGGACCAAGGCTAGGCATACTGGCAACCCTGCTAGATGTTCTCAAAGCCTTTTTACCTGTAATATTACTAAGAATAATATTTCCAAATGAATATTTCCATCTTCTATGTGCTGTCATGGTACTTATAGGTCACTTATGGCCTATTTGGTATCGTTTCAGCGGAGGGGGTGGAAATTCTTGCATTATGGGGATGTTACTGGCCATAAGTCCTGTTGGACTTCTTGTTTCTCATGGAATCGGCATGACAATCGGCAGATTTGCTCCAGCTTTTAATTTCCTTGGAGGAGTTATGTTTACAATCCCCTGGTTTATTTGGAGGGACGGACTTTTTAGCTATGAGACCCTATTTGCCATAACAATAACCCTACTCTACCTAGCAGGAGAAATTCCTGAGATCATACAAATTAGTAAACTAAAAAAACAAGGGATCTCAATCGACATGCTGTATGTCAAGAACCTTATGAAACACTCCAGTAAAAAGATAATAAAAAACGACGATATGGAAGATGGCAACCGACAAGTCTAGGAGGATTTAAGATGAAATATCTTAAAAAACTTAACAATAAAAAAATAGCATCCAAGGCAGGAGCCAAAGCCAATAATCTATATAACCTAAAAACAATGGGATTTAAAATACCCTTTACTTATGTTCTGCCATCATATATCCATGACCTATATTCAATCAATCCAGGAGTAACAAAAAAACTCCTAAATGATGATATTGAAAGACTCCCTAGAATAAAATATGCAGTCCGTTCCAGTGCTGATATTGAAGACGGAAAGATAAAATCCTTTGCAGGTCAATTTAACAGCTATTTAGATATAGCGGGTGTTGAAAATATAATTGAAGCAGTAACTGCCGTTTTTGAAAGTGTAAATTCATTACAGATAGATGAATATATTGCTGATAATAAAAAAGAAATAAAAATGTCAGTCATAGTTCAGGAAATGATTGAACCTATATACACAGGTGTTGCTTTCAGCAGAAACCCTCTGACAGGAATAAGAGAAATAATAGTTGAAGCCGTAAAAGGCAATGGCATATCCTTGATGCAGGAAGGCTTAACCCCTTACAGATGGGTCAATTATAGCGGCAATTTTATCAAGAAGGATGAAAGTGAAGAAATTCCTTTGTCAATTATAGAAAAAGTAGTCAAGGAAACAAAAGCCATTGCCAAAAAATCGAAAATGGATGTGGACCTTGAATGGGTTTATAACGGCAAGGAATTATACTGGGTACAAATGAGGAGCATAACTAGCCTTAAAGAAGTAAAGCTTTACTCCAATAGAATCTCCAAGGAAATGATAGCAGGTTTAATAAAACCTCTTATTTGGTCTATTAACATACCATTAATTAACAGCATCTGGATCAATATCCTCAAAGAACTGACTGGTCCGGTGGACCTAAAACCTGAAGACCTGGCCAAGTCCTTCTATTATAGAGCGTACTTCAACATGGGTCTTTTAGAAGAAGTCTTTGAAAAAGTTGGTATTCCTCCTGAGTCACTGGAAGTCATGTGGGGCTTTGCCCCAAGAGACAATAAAAAAATGTCCTTCAAACTAAATCTTAAAATGCTACCTCTGATACCAAGGATAATAGCCTTTATTCATAATAAATGGAACATACCAAAAATTATGGACAAGAAACTCCCGGAACTTGAGGCATACTTTAAAAGAATTAGTGATACGGAACTATCTAAAAAGGATTACCAGGAGATTATACAGGAGATTGAAGACATATATGCCAGATTACAGGAAACAGCTTACTTTAATATTACAGCTCCCTTATCCTTAATGATTTATAGCTATATCTTCAGAAAACAACTGGAAAAAACTGGTAATGATTTATCATCGATTGATATGAGAGATGACTTAGAAAAAACCAAACGTTTCGATCCTGGCTACAGGCTTGAAGAACTAAACAGAATCTATTCAAAAATGTCTTTAGATTTAAGAAGTGAAATAACACCGGAAAACTTGAATGATGATGGATGGGATAGTATAGAAGAAATCAAGGAATTCATAGATGCCTATGAGCAACTTATACAGGAATTTGGTCACTTAAGTGACAATGGTAATGATTTTTCTTTAATAACCTGGAAGGAAGAACCAGAAAAGATCCTGGAGCTTATTAAGAATTTTGACTCAGGGAAGGACATCGGTCAAAAACACTATGAACTGACAATAGATAATGTACTGCCGAAAAAAATATTCAAACGTAAGCTCATGAAATCCATGTATGAACGCTCCAGAAAATTTTCCAGATACAGGGATTATGTAAGCTATATCTATACCTTAGGTTATGGTTTGTTCAGACCTCGTTTTCTAGAACTTGGAAGACTTCTTGTTGAAAGGCACCAGCTTCAAAGTGCCGAAGATGTTTTCTTCCTTAGCTACGAAGAAATAAAGAAATATATCAACAATGACACGGGTCCAGAGAATATTAAGGAAATTATCTTAAAAAGAAAAGAAGATATGGAAGCATCAAAGAGCTATATTCTTCCTGAGTTTATCTATGGAGATAAACTACCTGACCCTGAAGTCCCATATCTAAATAAACTAAATGGAGTACCTACATCAGGAGGATATTGTACAGGAGTTGTGAAGGTAATATCCGGGATGGCTGATTTTTGTAAAGTGAAAGAAGGGGATATTATAGTAATACCCCATTCTGATGTAAGCTGGACACCTTTGTTCAAGAAAGCCATTGGGGTAATAGCCGAATCTGGAGGTATGCTTTCTCATAGTTCCATAGTAGCCAGAGAGTATGGTATACCAGCGGTGGTATCAGTACTAGGAGCCATGCAGCTTGAAGATGGAACAATTGTAAGAATTGATGGCTATAAGGGAGAAATTTCTATACTAGAAGAGGAGATAGAGATATGATCTTGAAAGTTGAAAACCTGTCTAAGGATTATCTGGCAGGAAAAAATCTTGTAAGTGCCTTAAAAGACATAAATCTAGAAATAGAAAAAGGAGATTTTATAGGCATAATGGGTCCTTCAGGAAGTGGGAAATCCACACTCCTATATCTATTAGGAGGACTTGATAAGCCAACAAATGGAGACATAGTACTAGATGGGGAGAATATTGCTTCCTTCAGCGACTATAGTGCAACTCTGGTTAGAAGAAGAAACATCGGTTTTGTATTTCAGTTCTTTAATCTTCTGCCTACCTTGACTGCTGAAGAAAATATTATGCTACCCTTAATAATTGATGGAAAAAATCCTAAGAAATATAGGGAACGTCTGGAACTGATTCTGGACAAGACAGGTCTTTTGCAAAGAAGAAATCACAAACCGGATCAGCTTTCCGGAGGGGAACAACAGCGTGTTGCCCTGGCCAGGGCACTGATAACAGAACCTGCCATAATACTTGCTGATGAACCTACTGGAAATCTTGACAGTAAGACAAGTGTTTCCATAATGAGCCTACTTAAGGAAGCCTCAGTTTTGTTCAATCAGACTATTGTTATGGTTACCCATGATCCAAGAGCGGCAGCCTATGCTGACCGGCTTGTTTTTCTTCGTGATGGAGAAATTACAGAACAAAGTAAATTTGCTGAAGATGCTGACCTTAATGAAAGACTCCACGATATATTAATTGCTCAGGAAAGATTGGGTTACTGATATGAAACTTACTAGATTAATTACATTCAGATCCTTAAATACCAGAAGATTACGGAGTTTTCTGACTATTTTTGGAATAGTCCTAGGGGTTGCCGGGATGTATTCAATCAACGCAGCTAATGAGAGTGCCTATCTTTCAATTACCCGTTTATTTGAAGGTACATCCGGAAGTGTAAGCCTGGAGGTAAAAAGCTCCGCCACAGGAGGAGTTATTCCTTTATCCTATCTTGATAGCATTTCTGAAATTGAAGGTGTTGAGGTGGCCACTCCTGTTATAAAGATGCCTGCTGTTATTTCAGGTGAGGAAGTTGGGGGGATCGACCTTAATTTCTTCGGTACCGGTGCAGGTGGTTTCATGGTATACGGTGTTGATATAGTTAGAGATAGGGAGATTAGAGACTATAGGCTAACTGAAGGCAGTTTTCTTCAACCGAATAAGTTGAATAAGGAAATTGTTCTGGTTGAAGACTATGCATTGGAAAATGATATTAAAGTAGGAGATACTTTAGCTGTTGTTACTTCCTATGGTCCTATAGATCTTCAAGTAAGTGGCTTCATTGCCAAAGAGGGACCTGGACTTATTAACTTTGGCAAGATAGGTTTTATGAATATTGAAGAAGTTCAGTTTATTGCTAAAAGAGAGAATGAGGCTGACCAGATTGACATAGCAGTACTTGGAGTCAAAGAAAATCAGAATGCAATTAAAGATACTAAGGAGCGTATTGAACAAGTATTAGAAGAGGGTGACGTTGTTCTGTATCCTGATAATCAGGGAGATCGAATGACAAGTATGCTGGGTGGTTATCAGATTGGCTTGAATTTTATGGCAGGAATTGCTCTTTTTGTTGGAGCCTTTCTAATATATAATGCCTTTTCCATGACTATAGTTGAAAGAACAAGAGAAATTGGTCTTTTACGGTCTATAGGAATGTCCTCCCTGCAGGTAGTATGGCAGGTAATTGTTGAAGGTTTGTTATCAGGTATTGCAGGAGGCATTCTGGGAGTTCTTCTAGGAATTGTACTTTCCCGTGGTCTGGCTGGTTTTATGTCAGGGTTCCTGGGCTATGATATTGATTTTTCGAACATCCCGATTAACATACTTATTGCCAGCAGCTTGTTGGGAGTTGTAGTAGCCTTGCTGGCATCTGTTCTACCAGCCATAAAGGCGGGTCGTATTTCACCACTTGAAGCCTTAAGGATAAGAGGCATGGCTGATGAAGGTTTTCTAACCAAATATGGCTGGTTATTCGGTATTGGTCTACTTGTGGTTTCTACCTGGATTCTAATTTTAAATCCCTTCCCTTATGACGTACAATTCAGGTTAGGTAGTTTTACTGTATTTGCCCTGTTTCTAGGTGCTACCTTAATAATTCCGGTAACTATTAAATTCTGGCAACTTATTAGTAGATACCCTATTAAGATAATATTCTCTAAACTTGGGGAGTTTGGTATCAGAAATATTGAAAGAGCCAAGAAAAGGACTATGTTAACTTGTGCTTCCATAATGATAGGTGTTTCTATGATTGTGGTCATTCAGGGAATTACTGGGGCTTTTACTAAGGATCTTTATGACTGGATGGACTCATATATCGGGGGAGATATATTTGTTAGTGCAGCAGTACCAATGGAAGGAACCTTGAAAGATAAACTTGAAGCAGTAGAAGGAGTTAGTGTTGCTGCGCCTATGAGATATATTGATATTAAATGGGTCAAGGAAGATGGCATGGAGGAGAAACTTTCCTACCTTGCTGTGGATGTTGATTCCTATAGTGATATCACAGGATTTGTTTTTAATGATTCAAAGGATGATACCAAGGAAGTTATTAATAGCCTGGCTGATGAGCAGTCAATATTTATCTCAAGTGTAATATCAGAGAAGTATGGCTTACTAAAGGGTGACAGTATGGCTATCCAGACTCTTGACGGGGTGAAGGATTTTAAGATTGCTTCGGTGATTCTAGACTTCTATAACCAGGGGCTGGTGGTTACTGGTAACTGGCAGGATTTAAATAAATATTTTTCAATAACTGATGCCAATACCTTTCTGGTCAAGGTAGATTCCGGGGCGGAGATAGATGAAGTTATCAGTAGCATTAATACTGATTACAAAGAGGAGTATCAACTGATAACAGAGTCTAACAGTGACTTGAAGGCGAGGGCAATAAATCTCATGAACCAGGCTTTTAGTATGTTTGACGTCCTGGGTCTTATTGCTGTTTCCATTGCTGCCTTAGGTGTGATGAATACTCTCTTTATGAACGTTTCTGAAAGAACTAGGGAAATTGCCATGTTAAGAAGTATAGGGATGGCACGTTTTCAGGTGATTAAGATCATTTTGGCTGAGGCTATGTTTCTTGGTATTATTGGTGGAATTCTAGGTATAGGCTTCGGGCTTGTGCTGACTAGGATTATTCTCCTTTCCATGGGTGCCATGTCAGGTTATGCACTTGATTTTGTATTTCCGGTTAATGCAGTCTGGATTGGTATTGTTATTGCTATTGTAATGTCTCAGGTGGCGGCTCTCCTTCCTGCTCTTAAGGCAGCCAGGACACCGATGCTTGATGCTATAAGGTATGAGTAGAGAAGGTGATATATTATGAAGGAAGAATTTAGAAATGATAGTGATAATATGGTTTTTTCACCATTTAAGCGACTTGGTTATGGACTAGGCTCGATGGTCCTTATTATTCTGGTATTGATTGGGGCGATTCTTATTTTTGTTTCTTTTGGCAAGGGGCCTAGTTTTAATAGAGCATTGGCAGGGCATATAATTACAGTTGCAGTGTTGTTTTTGTTCTGGAAATCCCTTGGTGAAAAAAATCCAGTTCATAGTACCTGGATGGCAGTTTTTGCTGGTATGGGTACCTGGATGGTTACTGGTGAAATTGCTGTTCATTTTGGCTTTGCCAAAATAGAAGGTATGGAGGGTCAGGTCTTATTGTTTTTTCTGACAGCTATTAGTATTATACTTTGGATCAAGGGAATAATTACCTGGCCGGTAAAGGTTTTCTTGACCTCCTATTTGTTGAACTGGTGGGGGCATGCTCTCCTGTTGGGACAGAGATATCTGGAGGAAGTATATAGTATTCAGATTTTCGGTATAACATACTTCTTGACTGGGGTAGTTTGTATTTTGGCTTTTTTCGCAATAATTATATACATAACGATTAAACCAATCAGAAAGTCTAGATTAATATTTCTTGGCCTTTGGCTGTATGCCTTGTTGGTTACCGGGATTGAGGGTATTACTAGTATAACTGAAAAATTCTTCGGTCACTGACCTGGATTGTATATCTATAAAAATATACATAATTGTATTGATGACAGATATGTGTTAGAAAATTGATATTTATATGTGGAGGGGAGACAAATATGAAACTTAAATTAGTAACTATTCTTACAATCATAGCCTTATCCTTTGTTTTAATGGCAGGTTGTTCAACATCGGATAATAGTGCTGGTAAGGGAGAAGAAATAGTACTTACCCTTGAAGAACTTGCTCAATATGACGGTAAGGATGGTAGGAAAGCTTATGTGGCAGTTGATGGAATCATCTATGACATGACAGATTCTGCTCTATGGATGCAAGGAATGCATAACGGCTTCCAGGCTGGCAGGGACTTGACGGAAGCTATAAAGAAAGAATCTCCACACGGGGTTAGTAAACTATCCAATGTGCCAAGAGTGGGGAAACTAGCAGAATAAATCAAGGGAGGCTTTTAATGTATTCTATATTAGGTTGGGTTAATGCAATACTACTAGTGTTGATTCTGCTACAGTTTCTTTTAAACTATAGTAACAGAAAATTTTTTAAGACTGATAATGTGACTTTTAAGAAAGTTCAGAAATTATTTAAGACCATCCATAAGCCTCTTGGTATTACTCTGGCAATTCTTGGTCCTATTCATGGGATTCTTGCTCTTGGGGGTTTTAGGCCCCATACTGGGAGTCTTTTGTATCTGTCACTTATGATTACTGCCATTCTTGGTGGTAGTTTCTATAGGTTGAGAAAAAGGGTCTTTTTTTTATGGCATAAGAGATTTGCGGCTTTGACGGTTCTACTGTTAGTGGTGCATTTAATTTTTCCTGATGCTTTGTGGTATATTTTTAATTAAGGAGATGTGTATGAGTAAGGTGTTAATATATGGAGGTGCAGGAGCTGTAGGTGGAGCTCTTGCTAGAAAACTCCATGGTCAGGGTTATCAGTTGCATCTGGCTGGTGGTAGTGAAGAGCGTCTTAAGGCACTGACCTTGGAGACTGGGGCAACCTATACTCCTGGGAATATTATGGAGGTGTCATTTGTTCAAAGGGTTATGAGTGAGGTTGGTGGAGAGCTATTAGGTTTGGTTTATGCTATTGGGACTATTAATCTTAAGTCTATCAGGCGGCTGACTAGGGAGGATTTTCTTGAGGATTTTAGTTTGAATGCTCTTGGGGCTGCTTTGGCTGTTCAGGGGGCTCTTTCTGCTTTAAAGAAAGGTGGTCCTGGTGCTTCTGTGGTCCTTATTTCTAGTATTGCAGCTAGTCATGGATTTCCTATGCATGCTTCTATCTCTATGGCCAAGGGGGCTGTAGAGGGACTGACTGTTGCCCTTGGAGCTGAACTGGCTCCAGCTATTAGGGTTAATGCTATTGCACCATCTCTTTTGGAGAATAGTAATCTTTCTGCTTCAATATTGGGTAGTGAAGATTCTAGGGAAAAGATGGCGGCTCAGCATCCTCTTGGTAGACTTGGACAGCCTGATGATATTGCGGCTATGGCTGCTTTTCTTCTTTCGAGTGAGGCTGGTTGGATTAGTGGTCAGGTGATTGGTGTTGACGGGGGTAAGTCTTTCTTGACTAGATAATTTGTGATTAGTGATTTCTATATATTATATGAGTGAGTTTAGCTCTCTGATAATTTGTTTTATCAGGGAGTTTTTGTTTTCTAAGCCTGTACTTATTAGAGTAGAATATTATGTACCTGATATGATATAATTATTAACAAATTGGGGATGAATTCAAGGAGGTCAAGTATGTGGTTCTATTTAATTTTAGGGATTTTCTTTATCATTATAGGGTTAGGTGTACATGTATTTAAATGGTACTTTCTAATCTCTGGCTATAATACCATGTCAAAAGAAAAAAAGGCCAATGTAGATACAGCTGGTCTTGGTCGTTTAATGGGGATATATTTATATTTCAATGGTGTAGTGTTTACTTTTATGAGTGTGCTCCTGGCTTTGGGCTTTAACCCGGTTCATACACCTGCTATTGTCTTGTTTGTTGTTTCAACTATATACTTATTGATCAAGGCTCAAAAGTATGACGGTAATATTTATGATAAGGAGGGAAAGCTTCGTAAAGGGGCAGGGAAGGAATTAATTATCCCAGCAGTGATTGGTTTTGTTACCTTAATTTTCGTGGCTGTTTTGATGTTTTTTTCCTCCCAGTCAACTAAGGTAAATATTCTTGAAGCAGGTATTGAAATTAAAGGGATGTATGGTAATCTTTATACCTGGGAGTCTATTAAGACGGTAGAGTTGATAACAGAATTACCAACTATTGAAATGCGCACCAATGGTTCAGCTTTAGGCTCTAATTTAAAGGGACATTTCAGGACAACGGAACTGGGGTCAGTGATGCTATTCGTTAATACTAAAAAGCCACCTTTTATTTATCTTGAAACTGATGAGGAGACTATAATCTTTAATTTAAAAAATGAAGTGGACACCAAAGAGGTTTTTAAGGAAATTTCATATAATCAATGAACAGGGGGTATCATACATATGGTAATTGTTGCTATTGATAGTTTTAAGGGTTCTTTATCATCGGTGGAAGCTTGTGAGCTTGTTAAGAATGCCATTATTGATGCTACTGATAAGGTGGTGACTATACCTATTGCCGATGGTGGTGAAGGAACTGCTGAAGCTTTCTATAGAGCCCTCGGGGGTTCCTGGGTATTTAGAGAAGTGTCCGGCCCTGACTTTAAGAAAAGGAAGGCTGGCATATTAATATTACCTGATGGTACTGGGGTTATTGAGATGGCTCAAGCGTCGGGGATTACGTTGGTGAAGGAGCTTGATCCTTTAAATACTACAACTTATGGGACTGGTGAGCTTATTCTTGGTGCCTTGGATGCTGGTTGTAGAAGGTTGATTATTGGTATTGGTGGTAGTGCTACTAATGATGGTGGTGTTGGTATGGCTGCGGCACTTGGGGCAAAATTCTACAACAAATCTATGGATAAAATTGTTCCTACTGGTGGTGGTCTGGCTGGGTTGGATAGTATGGATTTGTCACAGATGGATTCAAGGTTAAAGGTGACTGAAATTATTGTGGCTTGTGATGTGACTAATGTATTTTATGGTCCTAATGGTGCGAGTCGTATATATGGACCACAAAAAGGAGCGGATGAGAAGTCTGTGGAAATATTAGATAATAACCTGAAGAGGCTGGCTGATTTGATTAGGGTGGAGACTGGTGTTGATCTTCAGGGGATAGCTGGCAGCGGGGCTGCCGGTGGTATTGGTGGTGGTCTGGTTGCTTTTACTGGTGGTCAGCTTCGTAGTGGTATTGATCTTTTGTTGGAGATTGTGGGTTTTGGTGAATTGGTTAAGGGAGCTGAGTTGGTTATTACTGGTGAGGGTTCTTTTGATGAGCAGAGTTTGTCTGGTAAGGTGGTTTCTGGTATTTCTAGAATTGCTGGTGAATTTAATGTGCCTGTTATTGTCTTTGCAGGTTCGGTTCTGGTTGGTAGGGATGTTTATATGAAGGCTGGTATAACAGCGGCTTTTTCAACTACCAGGAGGCCTTGTAACCTAGAGGAGGCAAAGAGGGATATTGGGGAGAATTTGTTTGAATTGGCTGGTAGTGTTTCAGCAATTTGGAAGTTAAAAAGTATGTAGAATGTATTGTAGTTTTGATTTGAATTGTGCTTAAAATATTTCAACTTAGTTATCAGTAGGACATCTCAGTTTGATACAATCCCACTAAAGTAGACAGATGAAATAATTAAATCATCTAATTACGAAGGTGGGATTTTTCATGTCAAAATCAAGATTCTCAGTAGAACAAAAAATACGAGCTTGCCAGGAGTATATTTCTGGCAAAAAGTCTG
>JBGSJN010000076.1:0-4722 GCA_041741995.1 Bacillota bacterium | reverse complement strand
GTTATTAATATTGCTATTCCAAGTATTATCATTACTTTTCTAGTGTCTCTAATATGAAAGTTCTTAAATAGTTTAACTAATATTAAACCAAAAACTACTCCAAGTAATATTCCTAATATAATTGAAATTGGTATATTCAGAAGTTCTATTCCTACATTGATTTTAGAGCCTCCATAAAGACCAAGGAATGTGGTAAAGATAGTTATGGCAAAAACATCGTCTATTGAAGCACTTGCAAGTATAAGTGTCGGAATACCTTTTTTTATACCAAGTCCAATATCCTGATATTTCAACATTAAAGGTACTATTACTGCAGGCGATACTGCAGCCAGGGTAAATCCTAGAATTCCACCTTCTATAAAAGAAAAATCAAAGAGCCACATGGCTACTAATGCTATGGTCAAGCCTTCTAGTATACCTGGTATACAACTCATTTTTATTGCTGTAGCACCTACCTTGGAAAGTTGGGATTTACTTATACCAAGTCCAGCTCTTAAAAGAATGATAATTAGTGCAATTTTTCTTAAGTCTCCTGATATTCTTAATAAGTCACCATCTAGCCAGTTTAGGACATATGGACCTAATACTATACCAAGCAGTAGCATCCCAAGTAATCCTGGTAGACCTATTTTTTTAAATATTGCATTGGCAGCTAATCCGAATATTAATATTATTGCTAGACTTGTTGTCATCTCATCACCATCCTTATCTTTAATAAAAAACACTCCTACACGGAGCAGTATAACTGCAGCATGTAGGAGTCATTAGCTTTATAAGCGTTTTCGGCGAACTCCATCGCCATTTGAGATAAATACTCCTAAATTATATCATAATTTTATTTAATGTGTCTTAGTATATTTAGAATATGACCACCTATTCTGTCAATATCTGCTACCATCCGTATCAAGTCTGAGGATATAATTCTTTTTCCTGCCTGGGTATCATAAAGTTGAAAAATTTCTTTGGATATAGCAGATAATTTTTTTCTGTTTTCTTCAATATCTGTAAAGATTTGGGTATCCATTTCTTTTAATAAGCTAATGGTTTTAATTATCATATCCTCACATATTATTAGAATTCTTGTGATGTCTTTCTTGTCCTTGGTTATTCCCACTGATCCACCAGTGAGGTCTCTTATATTTTCTGCAGTTTGTATTAATAAATCCCCAATTCTTTCTAAATCTCTTAGGCTAAAGGCGTAGCCTGTTATTTTTTTAATGTTTTCTTTAGTGATTTCTGATTCCATCATATCTTGAAAATAATTCTTTAAATCTTGTTCCATGGCATCAATTGACTCTTCAAGATTTCTAATTTTGTCAATCTTTTCTTCGGAACCTTCATTTAGATAATCTAAAATATTTCTTGATTGATCTAGAACTGTTTCAGCCATTATAGTAATACCTTTTTTGCCTTGTTGTATCTTTTCTTCAAAATTTTGCTGGAGACTTCCTTCTAATAGTAATTCTAGTTCTTCAACTTCGTCTTCAGTTTTTTCACTTGTAATTATTTTTTTTATAAGTTTTTCAATTTGCTCTAAAAACAGTAAAAATAATCCTGCTGTAAAAATATTAAACACAGCATGTGTTACTGCAATCTGTAATGATGGATTCAAATTAAGGATATTATAAAGTAAATATTGCAAAGGATTGATAATCCATAACCCATAGAGAATTATTATGAAAATTATACTTCCTAAAACATTAAATAGAATTAAAAAAACTGTTGCTCTTTTTGCAGTTTTACCTGCACCTAAGCTAGCCAGAACTGCTGTTATTCCAGTACCAATATTACTACCAAGGAGTATAGGCACCGCTGCAGCAAATGTTAGTAAACCGTTAGCATATATTTCTTGTAGGTTGGCTATAACAACAGTTGATGATTGTAAAGCTGCAGTTATTAGAGTCCCAACAATAACACCAATAAAAAGGTTATCCTGCAATAAATTAATTAATGCCTGAAATTGATCAATACTGCCAAGTGGTTCTAGTGCTCTAGACATTAAATCAAGACCTAAAAATAAGGCACCAAAACCAAAAACTGCTTGTGCCAGGTAAGCTTTTCTTTTCTCCTGTGTAAACATATAAGCCATTCCACCCACAAATATTATTGGAAGTGAGATTGCTTTAATATTAAAACCTATTAAAAAGGCTGTTAAGGTTGTTCCAATATTTGCTCCTATAATTATTAACATAGCTTGTTTGAAATTCATTAGTCTTGCTCTTGTTAATGATATTGTTAAAGCTATAGTTCCTGATGAGCTTTGTAGTAGGATTGTAGCCAACATTCCTGTTAGTACGCCTCTGAGTTTTGTTTTTGTCTGTTTTTTTATTATCTCGCTAATTTGATTTCCGGCATACTTTTCAAGACTACTTCCTACTCTTTTTATACCGTAGAGAAATAGTCCAAGTCCACCTGTTATCAAACTTATTATTTCTATCATGTTCATATTAGTGACACCCTTATAAAGATTTATTACAATTATTATATATTCACATAATATTTAAGTCTACTTTAAATCATATTATAGTTAATATCTTAAGGGGTCTGTCAGGCTTATGATTATCTTGAATATTAAATTTTTTATAGTAACATCATAAGATTCACCATAGATTACTGCTCTGGCTCGTTGAGGATAGTCTGTGATTATTCCATCAACTCCTAATCTATTAACTGCTCTTAAATCATCATAAGAATTAGGAGTCCAGGCATATACAAGTTTATTGGCCTGTTGAATAGCATTTGCTTGTTCTAGGTTTAAGAAATTCTGATTGATTATAATACCGTCTGCGTAACTGATACCACTATATTCTCCATAAACAAAACTTACTATCAAACCTGAGATTATATTTTTATCTAATTTTCTGACAGTTATAATTGCATTTTTACTAAAGGAGCTAATCATAACATTTTGGGACATATCAGCTTCCTTAACAGCATCTATTACAGCTTCAGCTAATCTGACTTCATTGCCATTTTGTGGCTTTAGTTCAATCTTTAATGAAATCTTCCCTTGGCAAACATCTAGTACATCACTGAGTCTAGGTACTTTCTCACCTTCAAATTTCTCGGAAAACCATGAGCCTGCATCTAGCTGTTCGATTTCATCATCGTTAAGATTTGATAAACGGTTGTTTATACCGGTTGTTCTTGTTAATGTGGTGTCGTGCATTAGGTAGACTGTTCCATCTAGGCTTAATTGTACATCTATTTCCACCCTGTCTGCTTTTGCTTTTATGGCGGCTTCTACTGCAGACAATGTGTTTTCTGGAGCTTTAGTTGAAAATCCTCTGTGGGCTATTATTTCTGGATAAATCTTAATGAAGTAACTTGCATATTTTGTATAGGTATTTCTATAGTAAGTAGGACCGGCTATGCTGATAGTAAAAATTATTGCTAAAATTAGAATTGAAGACATGAAATTTCTTTTGCCTAGTTTTTCTCTAGTTGGAATGCAAGCTGTCATTGATTGATCCTCAGCCAAACAGTATAAATATAGTTGGACTGCAAAGAAACTGTTCACTATACTAAAAATTACTACTAAGCTTAATGATATTACTGATTGGATTATCTGTAGCGCAGATAGGAAATTACCATAAATCCCTAGGTTTGTACTGTTTATATTAATTAATGTAAATATAAATATGAATATTAGGAAGAAGGCGAATATTATTATGGTTACTACAAAGATTGCCAATATATAGTAAATAACATTTCTTAACCAATGTTGGCGAAAAAGTCTCCAGCCTTCCTTTATTGCTTCTTTAAATGATATTTCGTCAAGGAATACTATTGGATAAGCGAACATGAATATAGTATTTATCATTATTAAGAGAAATATAATTGGGGCTATATTATATCTGTTTAAATCAATTATTCTATCTAGTCCATATCTGTAATACATTGATATGAGGAATGTTATATTAGTTAAAGGGTGTACTATAATTAAAAGTATGGCACCTTTAAATTTTTGCACTCTTATTCCACGAGCTATTTGTCTAAGGCTTCTGACTAATAGAGTACCTATTGTTTTTATTGAGGTGTCTGATGCAAGGGTATACATGGCTGTCATTCTGTAAAGTGAAAATAACATCATCAGTGATAATAATAAAAGAAATGCTATTATAATCAAGGGGTCATCTAGTACTTCGAAGAAGTTTTTGTTTGTTAGGTATTCGAGTTTGTTTCTTTCTATTGCTAGGTTGTATAGGTAATTTGATGCTGGTATGAATAGTAACCCAAATAGGACTTCAATTATTAGATTGAAGTTGAATGCCAATCCAATGGAGTGGCGAAAGTTATGGTGCGATGTTTTAATGAAGCCTTCTTTTTTCATAGATTGCGCCTTTTCTCATTCATTTTTATATTTTTACTATAATTAGTATATCTTAAATTTACAAGTTTTTCATGATGTAAATAAAAAAGCACTCTTCTAAAGGGTGCCTTGGTAGCGACAGCTGGTAACAAATTTAAAGTATTAACATACATCCTTACAATACCTTATACAACTGTTTTTCTTATATGACACTAAAGACAAATAATGGCCTGTAATTAAAAAACTATGTCAAAAAGGAGAGCAACAAGTGAACTGCACCCCTAAAGTTAGACAGTATGATATACTGAAATAACTTTGGGGGTGTATTTTTAATGAAAAAAGGACAGATTTATCCTGGCGACTTTAAGAAGAAGGTCGTGGAGGATGTAAGAAAGAACCGTCTTAGCTAC
>JBGSJN010000075.1:0-5044 GCA_041741995.1 Bacillota bacterium | reverse complement strand
GTTGAAAGAGATTTGTTTGAGTATATAGAATTATTCTATAATAGAAAACGTCTGCATAGCTCATTAGGATATTTGAGTCCGGTTGATTATCGTATTAGACAAAGGGAACAATTATTGGCTTCCTGACTAAGTTTCAGTAAGTATATAAATTTAGTTTTTGAGTGGACAATTTTCGACGCAGCACAGATGAGTTCGGTTCTAGTTATACTTATGATGATAATGGTAATGTTATTAGTGTTAAGGATAAGTCTAAGCAGGAGTCTGCCTTTAGCTATACTGGTAATAATCTTACTGGAGTTGCTAATCCTAATGGTGGTTCATATACTTATGAGTATTCAACTGATGGAAAGAATAACCTCATGAAGGCTAAAACTGCAACTGGCATTGAATATGACTATACCTATAACAGTGTTGGAAGATCGCTTACAAATACTATTAGTAATACGGATGATTCTTTGAAAATGTTAAGTAGTGTCACTTATACATCATCAAATGAAAACTTTACTGAAACGAAGACTGACAACAAGGGATATACTACAACTAATACTTGGGATTACACTCAGGGAAGAATTGATACTGTAACTGATAATGCTGGTGGACAGGTTGACTATGACTATGACTCATCAGGAAGGTTGTACAAGACAACTGGTAAGATGAATTCTACGGAAAATGTGGTAAACGAGAGTGTGTTTATTTCAGATAAGTTGGATAAGATACTTCATAATAGCTTTGCCTATAAGTTCGAGTATGATGTATATGGAATGCTAACTAAAACTAAGGTCGGTAATACAGCAATGACAACCAGCGTGGATCTCGTGACAAATGAGTACAACAATAATACCCATTTGCTTACTAAGAGCACATATGGTAATGGGACAGTATTTGAGCCAGTATATGATAGTGACTATCAGATGATTGGTAAGAAATATGGTGGAAGTCTAGCTTATGAGTATGTCTATAGTGACCAAGGGGAACTTACAACTGTTAAGGATAACTTGAATCTGATTAATACTAATTTCCTTTATGACCTAAGTGGAAGATTAGTTAAGACTACTGATACATTAGGTAATAAGTGGGTATTTGATTATGATACTCATAATAATATGAATAGTATTGATAAGACACAGTTTGGGGTTCAGGAGAAGGAAAGTATTACCTTTGACTTGGATAACAAAGTTACCAACTTCAAGCTTCATCAAGGAAGCAACCTAAAGCTTGATCAAACTATAGTATATGATACAATCGGTAGAGTACTTAGTATTGGAACCAAGGATAGCAGCAGTACAACGGTAATAGACAAGAGCTACGGATACAAGAAGGTAACCATCAATCCAAATACTATCTCGGACACAACCCTGGTATCAAAGGAAAACTCAGGTACTCTGGTCAAGGACTATTCCTATGACCTTAAGGGTAACATTACCTTTATTACTGTTGGTAATAAGGTTACAGAATATACCTATGATAATTTTAGCCAGCTAACTATGGAAGTAGAGAAGGTAGATGGTGTTGAGACCAGAAAGGTAGAATACGATTATGACACAGGAGGCAACATACAGACAAAGATAGAAACCATAAATGGTGGTACTCCAAGAGTATACAGCTATGTTTATAACGATCCTGTCTGGAAGGACAAGCTGATGTCATTCGATGGTAAGTCCATAACTTATGATGGCATTGGTAATCCTCTTTCTATTGGTGATTCAACAATGACCTGGACACAGGGCAGGAAGATGGCTACGTATAAGAAAGATGCTGAATCTACTCAGATAGCATACACATATGATGAGAATGGCATCAGGAAGACCAAGACTATAGGTAGTGAGATTATTGAGTATATTACCAGTGGTGGTGAGGTTGTAGCTCAAAAGTCTAACAATGGAACACCAGCTGATTCTAGTGATGATGTTGTTATTACATTCACCAGGGGTGCTGATGGCTCTCTATTATCCATGAACAGGAATGGTTCCATATTCTATTACGTAACCAATATTCAGAGCGATGTTGAACAAATTCTCAATTCAACAGGTAGTATTGTGGTATCATATACATATGATGCCTATGGTAATGTGTTAAGTATTGATGGTTCAATGAAGGATACATTAGGTCAGGAGAATCCATTTAGCTATAGGTCTTATTACTATGATTCTGAGAGTGGATATTACTATTTACAGAGTAGGTATTACAGTCCTCAGACGGGTAGGTTTGTTAGTGCAGATGATAGGATTTCAGAACAAACAAACGTTTTTGGTTATTGTGGTAATAATCCTGTAAATAATACTGATATTAATGGCCATGAGTGGAATTTTTCACCAAAGAAATTTTTTAAAAAACAAATAGATAATATTAAAAAATCTATAAAGACAGCTCTCTACTGGACTTCTTCAGTTGAAATGGCTAGAATAGGTTTAGGTTTACTTGTTAAGCAAACACAAAAAGAAATTACTAATTTGACTTTTCCAAGTAAAGTAATAAAATATAAACAAAATAATATTATTGCTGGTGAAATACAAAAGTTGTTAAATTTTAGTAAAGGTGCTAATAAGACGTTAGATTATCTATCTTATGTAGGTGTTGCTATTGACACCGGTTATGGATTATATGAAAATTATAAGGTAGGATCTTCGATTAAAAAAACTGTTTGGGATGCTGAAATAGATATAACAGTTTCTTTAGCAAGTCTAGTAGTGGCTGCGGAAGCAGGAGCCGCATGTGGAGCTACATATGGTGCAGCAGCAGGAACATGTATTGCTCCAGGACCAGGAACTGTAGGTGCAGGATTAGTGGGAGCATTAGCTGGAGTGGCAATTTTCGCTGTAACAGATGTATTAGAAATCGATGGTAAAAATATAAGAGAACATATTAAAAGCTTAATTAAATAGGAGGTTGAAATTGGAGAATATTATATCATTTGTTAATTTTAGATATGAACCTATAAAAATTAGAGGGATTATAGATAATTACATTATTTTGTTATTTTTAAATATATTTAATTATTATATATGTAAGACTGTAATAGAAAAAACAATCCTTATTTTTATTCTAGCTATATATGCTTCATTAACCTTTGCTACTTTTATTATTATTAAAAATAAAAAGTTAAAATCCCATTTATATAGAGGGATATATTTTATTTATTTAAATTCAATGTTTATTTCTATAAGCTACCATTCTTTAACATATGGAAGTAGTGGGAATAGTATTTTGTTATTAATTTTATTAGCGGTTTTTCTATCTGCAAATATGTATATTTTAAATATGGTGAAAATTAATATTAAGAATGATTCTTATAGCAAGTATTATGCAGGTGTAGGAGAAAACTATGGAGTAATAACATTTATGGCAGGATTAGGTTATTTATTCGCTATGTTCTTTCTTTCAAATCTAACTAGTGATCAAGGTTTCATAATTGTTGGGATATGTACGGGAGTTTTATCTGTAGCATTTTCATTTGGCAATGTATATATATTGAAAGCTTATTATATGATAACCAAAAATTTAGGTTTTTTAGACGAAGATTAAAATTAGCATTCATACATTTAATATTTTTACTAAAAGTAATAAAGTTTGATGTGAAATATATCGAAAAAAGACTAGTAATAAAAAATAGTATCATTGCATATGTGGAATAAATTCATAATAAGTGATTGAATAGTTGATACCCTTTTTGACACCCCGACTTAAAGAATATAGCCAAATATAGCCGTTATGAAAATATAGTATCAGATGCAAACAATTAAACATATTTAAAAGGAGAGCACTTCACTTGTGAACTGAACCCAAAAAGTTAGACAAGAAAAGAATTAAGCAACCGAAAGGGCTTGTTGCCTGTGTAATGCAGGTGATAGGCCCTTCAGTTTTTCTTTGATTCTACGGTTGTTGTAGTAATCAAGGTACTCGACGAGTTCTGCCTTGAAATGATCCATCGACTCGAACTCCTGCAGATAGAGTAACTCACTCTTCAATAGACCAAAGAAATTTTCTATCACTGCATTGTCTAGGCAGTTGCCTTTGCGACTCATGCTCTGTTGTACGCCTTTTTCTTTCAACATCCTTTGATATTGCAGGTGCTGATAATGCCAGCCCTGATCCGAATGAAGAATGAGATTAGCATCATCTGGTAATTTTTCAAAGGCCTTCTCTAGCATAGATGAGATCATGGACAAAAATGGCCTTTCTCCAAGAGTGTAGCTGATGATATCCCTACTGTACAGGTCCATAATCGGGGAGAGATACAGCTTCTGACCGAACAGATTGAACTCTGTTACATCTGTGACCCATTTCTGGTTAGGTTGCTCGGCCTCAAAGTTTCTTTTCAGAAGATTCGGTGCAATCTTCCCGACTTCACCCTTATAGGATCTGTACTTCTTAATACGGACCTTGCATACGACATCCATTTCCGTCATCATCCTACGTACAGGCTTGTGGTTAATCCCATAGCCCCGGTTGTGAAGTTCAAGTGTAATACGTCTGTAACCGAACCGGCCACGGTTCTGTTGTTGAATCTGCAGAATCTGATCCCTTATCTCTATATAACGCCCAGGCTTTCCCATCCTGTGCAAATGATAGTAGTAGGTCGATCTTTTTAAGCCCGATACTAGAAGGAGAATTTCCAGACTGTGTTTGTGCCTCAGTTCCGTTAAGATTTGTGCTTTCTCTCGCTTTTTACCCTTTTGGAAACCAAGGCATTCAACTTTTTTATATAGTCGATTTCTGCTCTTAGGCGCTGGTTTTCTTCAATCAAGTCCTGTTCTACTTTCTTGTCCATTAATGGCTTACGTCCTGTGCTCTTTGTTCCTCTTCGATCCTTGTACAGGCCTTCTGGACCTTCTTCCAGATAAATTCTTTCCCATTTCTGAATCGTATAGGCGCCTCCGATTTCATATTTCCTAATAGCTTCACTGTAGCTAAGACGGTTCTTTCTTACATCCTCCACGACCTTCTTCTTAAAGTCGCCAGGATAAATCTGTCCTTTTTTCATTAAAAATACACCCCCAAAGTTATTTCAGTATATCATACTGTCTAACTTTAGGGGTGCAGTTCA
>JBGSJN010000074.1:0-20849 GCA_041741995.1 Bacillota bacterium | reverse complement strand
TTTAGGCAAGGACCCATTTAAAGGTGTTAATCCTGATGAATGTGTTGCTTTAGGAGCAGCTATTCAAGGTGGAGTATTAACTGGTGAAGTACACGACATCCTATTATTAGATGTAACACCACTTTCACTAGGCATTGAGACTTTAGGTGGCATTGCTACAAGAATTATTGAAAGAAACACAACAATACCAACCTCAAAAAGCCAGGTATTTTCAACTGCTGCTGATAATCAACCAAGTGTTGACATCAACATCGTACAAGGTGAAAGACAAATGGCTGCTGACAATAAAAGTATTGGAAGATTCATGCTTGATGGTATAGCACCAGCTCCAAGAGGTATTCCTCAAATTGAAGTAACATTTGATATTGATGCTAATGGTATTTTGAATGTTTCTGCGAAAGATAAAGGTACAGGCAAGGAACAAAAGATCACAATTACAGGTAGTACAGGACTTTCAGATGACGAGATTGAAAAAATGGCTAAAGATGCAGAAATATATGCTGAAGAAGATAGAAAGAAAAAAGAATCAATTGAAGCTAAGAACAACGCAGACTCAACAATTTATCAAGGTGACAAATTGATTAAGGATAATCCAGACAAGATAGCTGAAGAAGATAAACAAAAATTTGAAGCTGCTAAGAAAGAGTTAGAAGAATCAGTAAGTAAGGATGATGTTGAAGCAATTAAGACCGAAACTGAAAAAGTACAAAAAGTACTAGAAGAAATCGGAGCTAAGATTTACCAACAAGCTGCAAGCGAGCAACAAGGAGCCGGAACAGAAGCTGGTGAAGCTCAACCTGATGATGTAGTAGATGCTGACTTTACTGCTGAAGACAAAGATAAATAAAAGATGAATAGATAATTAATATTTTATCGATAGGACTGACATACATCACCTCATACGAGGTGATGTATGACGTCTGTTGGTATATTGGAGGTATTTAATTGAGTAAAAGAGATTACTATGAAGTTCTGGGTATTGAAAAAAATGCCACAGAAACCGAGATAAAAAAAGCATACCGTAAATTGTCTATGAAGTATCATCCAGACAAAAACAAGGATCACGATGCCACAGATAAATTCAAAGAAATACAAGAAGCATACGATACTCTAAGTGATACAAATAAACGTAGCCAATATGATCAGTATGGCCATCAAGATTTCAATGCCGGAGGCTTTGGTCAAGGGGGTTATAGTGGATTTGAAGATATGAACTTTAGTGGATTTGGAGATATATTTGATAATATTTTTGGCGGTTCAAGAAGCAGGAAAAAGTATAATGGTCCAATAAAAGGCGATGATCTAACCTACCGTTTTACAATATCTTTTATGGAAGCAGCATTTGGTGTGGAAAAAGATATAGTCATCAGACGTGAAGATCTATGTGATACTTGTGGTGGCAGTGGAGCTAAGCAAGGAACAAGTAAAGAAACTTGTCCAATGTGTAAAGGTACTGGACAGGTTATGTCTTCTATGGGTTTCTTCCAATCAGTAAGAACTTGTCCACGTTGTAATGGTGCTGGTACAATAATTAAAGATCCTTGTAATACTTGTCATGGACAAGGTCGAGTGAAAAAAGAACGCAAAATACATTTAAATATTCCAGCGGGAGTATTTGAAGGAGCAAGAATTAGAGTTCCTGATGAAGGAGATGCTGGAAGAAATGGCGGTTCTTATGGTGATTTATATGTATTAGTTAATATAGCGCCTCACCAAGACTTTAAACGTGAAGGTAATGATGTCTATAGTGAAGCTAAAATAAACATAATTCAAGCTGCTTTAGGAGATACAATAGAGATTAATACTATTCATGGTAAGGAAAAATTTGAAATTCCTGAAGGCACTCAGTTTGGGTCTACTTTTAGAATTAAAGATAAGGGGATAGCAAAACTTAAGTCTAATGGTCATGGAGATCATTATATATATGTAAAAGTAGTTGTGCCAACTAATCTCTCAAAAGAGCAAAAGGCTCAGATGGAAGCATTGAAGTATTCTTTGAGTAACTCTCCATTATCATATAAACCTAGAAGAGAGAAAAAGGTATTTTTTGAAAAGATTAGAGATTTCTTTTCAGGTGAATAAGTATTTAAAAAAACTCTCTGGTATGTTATAATTTTAGTGGTTATTTATCCACGTAGAGGTAATATTTAGATTAAAAAATTTGATTACCACTCAGTATTTAATTGGGTGGTAATTTGCTTTTAAGGAGTATAAAATGATTGAACGTTATTCTAGAAAAGAAATGAAATCTATATGGTCAGAAGAAAATAAGTATAAAGCTTGGCTTGAAGTAGAATTATTAACTGTAGAAGCTTATGCACATTATGGAATGATACCAAAAGATGATGCTAAAGCAATAAGAGACAAGGCGTGTTTTACAGTTGATAGAATCTTGGAAATAGAAGAATCAACAAAACATGATGTTGTAGCCTTTACAAGGGCAGTAAGTGAAAGCCTTGGTGAGGAAAAAAAGTGGGTGCATTATGGACTGACTTCAACCGATGTTTGTGATACAGCTTATGGCTATCTTTTTAAACAAGCAAACAAAATTTTAACCAAGGATTTGCTTAAAATAAGAGAAACTCTAAAGACCAAAGCCTTAGAGTATATGTATATCCCAATTATTGGAAGAACACATGGTATACATGGAGAGCCAACAGCTCTAGGACTTAAATTTGCACTTTGGTATGAAGAAATGAATAGAAATATAGAACGTTTTGAAATGGCTAAGAGACAAATAGAGGTTGGTAAAATTTCTGGAGCTGTCGGTAACTTTGCACACAGTAGATTAGAAATTGAAGAATATGTATGTGAACATCTTGGTATTGATTATGCAAAAATCAGTACACAAGTTCTTCAAAGAGACAGGCATGCTTTCTATCTTTCTACTTTAGCTATTATAGCCTCTAGTTTGGAAAAAATGGCAGTAGAAGTAAGACATTGGCAAAGAACTGAAGTTCAAGAACTAAGTGAATTCTTCAGTGAAGGACAAAAAGGCTCAAGTGCCATGCCACATAAAAGAAATCCTATCGGATCTGAAAATATTACTGGATGTGCAAGAGTGATTAGGGGCTATATGCTTACTGCTTTTGAAAATATTCCATTATGGCATGAAAGAGATATATCACATTCAGCACCTGAAAGAATAATAATGCCTGATGCTACGATATTATTGGATTATGCTCTGTATAGATTTAACAATATTTTAACTAATATTTTAGTCTTTGAAGATAATATGATGGCTAATATCAATAAAACTAACGGTCTTATTTATTCACAAAGAGTAATGTTAGCTCTTATTAATAAAGGTTGGTCAAGGGAAAAAGCCTACGATATTATTCAGCCATTGGCAATGAAGTCATACAAAGAAAAAATTTCATACAAAGATTTGTTAGCAGCTGATAAAGAAGTGGCTTTAATTATGAAACAAGCAGAATTGGATGAGTTATTCAATCCTGGATATTATTTAAGAAATGTCGATAATATTTATAAAAGAATGGGTCTTGTTAAGTAGAGAGGTGTATTTATGAAAAAAATATTAATATTTTTAATAATAATTATTATAGGTGTTGTTGGATTCATCGGTATAAAAAGCTTATTTAAAGAAGATGAACCAGCAAAAACTGTAGAACAACCTAAAGAAATTGTGTATAAGTTGGTTTCAATTGAAAGATTAAAGGAACTGCCAGGTGATATATCGGCTAATGGTACTAATGAGTGGCTTGTTGTTAAAGTCTTTGGTCAAAATCATGATTCAATTAATCGACTGTTTAATATGTATTATTTCACCTTTGAAGATGAAGAAGGTATTGTTTATGAAAATAGTCCAAATAGTCTAAATGATGCAATAATATATGGAGAATTAGTCGTGGATGGCACGATTACTGGGACAATCGTTTTTAAGGTTCCAACTAAATCTAAAGGTAAATTGATAATCACAGATGAAAAATATAAAGAAGTTCAACAATTGAACATAAAATAAATGAATAAAAAACCTAGGTTGTCCTAGGTTTTCCTATAACAGAAGAGGCGAAATGGAAAAGTATCTAATATTAATCAAGAAATTTGATAATCTGAATCAGTCAGCCCACGAAGTCATTATTGATCAACTATATGATCTAGGAGTTGAAGGTGTAGAAATTAAGACACTATGGACCCAAAAGGAATTAGATGAAGTGAATGGCGACTATTTTGATATAGAAAATAATCCGGATGAGACGATTATAAACGCCTATATCACGGAAGAAGCATTTCTGATTAATAAAACTACTATTGATAAGCTAATTGGAGATTATTTAGTTACTGGTGTTGAAGAAGAATCTAAATGGTTATTAGCATATCAAAAATACTTCAATATTATGAAGCCTGGTAAAAGATTTGTTATTGTACCTGCCTGGTTGGAATATGAATCTAAGGAAGATGAATTAATTATTAAAATTGATCCTAGTATAGCCTTTGGTACAGGAAGTCATCCAACTACCAAAAATGTTTTATTATTGATGGAGGATATGGATTTCCAAAGTAAGAAAGTAGTCGATGTAGGTGCTGGTTCAGGTATTCTATCTTACGGTGCCAGCTTACTTGGGGCCAAGGAAATTTTAGTAATAGATAATGATGTAGACGCTATTAAGGTATCAAAGGAAAATCTTATACATATAGAATTTATAGATTACAAGGTCAATAATCTTTTAGATGAAATAAATAACAAATTTGATATAATTATAGCTAACATAGTAGCTGATGTTATTATAATGTTAGCAGAATACTTGGAGACTAATTTGAATACAGGTGGAATATTCCTTGTCTCTGGTATAATAGCTGAAAAGTGGACAAAAGTATTTGATAATTTAGTTGCAAAAGGCATGGTGCTTGAAAAGAAAATTGAAGAAGAAGGTTGGGTAACCGCCAAATTCATCAAGGAGATAAAATGAAAAAAGTTGCAATATATATATTGGGTTGCAGAGTAAATCAAAGTGAAGGTGAAAGCTTCATGGAATACTTCAAAGAAAATGGTTATGAAGTAGTAGATTTCAACGATCTTGCAGAGATATACCTAATTCATACTTGTACTGTAACTAGTCAAGCTGATAGTAAAAGTAGACAAATGATAAGAAAAGCTAAAAAGAACAACCCATTAGGTAAGGTTATTGTTACAGGTTGCTATGCTCAAACAGAACCAGGCACTTTACTTGGAATGCCAGAAGTTGATTTGGTTGTTGGTATGAGGGATAGAAATAAGATATTAGAATTACTAGGTGAAGAAAAAGTTCATATTTTAGAATTAAGTAAGAATCAAAAATTTGAAGATCTAAAATTGGCTACACCTGAAACAACAAGAGCTTTTCTTAAAATTCAAGAGGGTTGTGAAAGTTTTTGCAGTTATTGTATTATACCTATAGCAAGAGGTCCAGTTAAAAGCAGACCGGGAAATAGTATAATTGCAGAAATAAAAATGCTAGAAAGTAAAGGGTATAAGGAAATAATACTAACTGGCATTCATGCAGGCGCTTATGGGAAAGATACTAATTCATCAATTACTCAGCTGATGAGAAAAATAATTGAAGAAACAGATATTCCAAGAATAAGATTTGGTTCACTAGATCCTAATGAAATAACAGATGAATTTATCGAGTTATTTAATAATGAAAGATTTATGCCTCATATACATCTAGCACTGCAAAGTGGATCTAATAGCGTGTTGAAGAGAATGAACCGCAAGTATGATACAAATTTGTATAGAGACGTTATTAAAAGACTTAGAGATAGTAAAGGGCTTATACTTTCAGTAACAACAGATATTATGGTAGGTTTTCCTGGCGAAACGAAAGAAGAACATATAGAGTCCATGAAGTTTATCGAGATAATTGGGATTGACAACCTACATATATTTAAGTATTCCAAGAGAAAAGGGACTAGAGCTGCTGAATTTCCAGACCAAGTCGATGATCAGATCAAGAAGGCTAGAGCTATGGATATGGCAAAACTAAGAGATACTCTTCACAAACGGTTCTTGAATAGCTTGATTGGTAAGAAACTTGATGTTCTAATAGAAAAAAATGGAAATAACTTAATTGAAGGTTATAGCGATAACTTTATAAAAGTCCTAATTATAGGGAAATATGAAAGGATATTAGAAAATAGTATTGTTAAAGTGGAAATTTACAGTGTAGAAAAAGATATGTTGACAGGAGGTATATTATGAGTGATTGTTTATTTTGTAGAATAGCCAATAAGGAACTAGGAACAGAAGTTTTACTGGAAGATGACTTTTTCATAGCTTTTAATGACATTAATCCTAAGGCACCTGTTCATGTGCTGATAATACCTAAAAAACATTATCAGGATATAACGGACATTGAAGGTAAGATAATAGCTGCATTACCTACTTTTATAAAGGAATTAAGTGAAAAATTAGGAGTTAATGAAAGTGGCTTTAGGTTAATAACCAATAAAGGAAAAGATGGAGGTCAAATAATTTTCCATACTCATTTTCATTTATTAGCAGGAAAAGACCTAGGGGATTTAATATAAAGGAGAAGTAAATTGAAAGAAGTAAGAACTAGATATGCACCAAGTCCAACTGGATATATGCACATTGGAAATTTAAGAACAGCATTATATGAATATTTAATAGCTAAGAAATTTAAAGGTAAGTTTATACTAAGAATTGAAGATACTGACCAGGAAAGATTAGTTGAAGATTCTCTAGCTGTAATATACAAAACTTTGGAACTAGTTGGTATAAAATATGATGAAGGTCCATATTTCCAAAGTGAAAGACTGGATATTTACAAGCCATATGCTGAACAACTTGTTGAAAAAGGTCAAGCTTATTATTGTTTTTGTACCAAGGAAAGATTGGATGCTTTAAGAAAAGGACAGGAAGAAGCTGGAGAATTTGCTCATTATGACTATAATTGTCGAAATTTATCAAAAGATGAAGTTGAAGAAAAATTAAAACATAATCAACCATATGTTATCAGACAAAAGATGCCTCTTGCAGGAGAAACGAACTTTGATGATGTAGTTTACGGTAAAATAAAGGTGGAAAACAGTGAATTAGAAGATCAAATCCTATTAAAGACTGATGGTTTTCCTACATATAATTTTGCTAATGTTATTGATGATCATCTGATGAATATTACTCATGTGGTTAGAGGTAGTGAATATCTATCTTCAACACCTAAATATAACCTTTTATATGAGTCTTTTGGCTGGGATATACCTACTTATGTTCATCTGCCATTGATATTAAATGAAGAAGGGCATAAGTTATCTAAAAGACTTGGTGATAAAAGCTTTGAGGACTTATTAGAAGAAGGCTACTTAGTAGAAGCTGTAATAAACTTCATAGCTCTACTTGGTTGGAATCCAGGAGATGAACGAGAGTTTTTCACGTTAAAAGAACTTGAAGAAAACTTTACTATTGAAGGTATTAGCAAATCACCATCAGTATTTGATAAAACCAAATTAAAATGGATGAATGCTGAATATATAAGGAAGATGGATTTGGGAGAGTTTGCAGAATTAATCAAGAATCAGATCATTGAAGAAATAGGTTTTGAGCTTGATTATGTCAAGATTTCCAAGCTGCTGCAAAAAAGAGTTGAACTTTTAACTGAAGTGAAAAGTCACCTTGGCATATTCAAGGGTGTTGCTAATTATTCCTCTGAATTATATATTCATAAGAAAATGAAGACTAATCAAGAAATTGCTCTATCCAGTTTACAACTGGCTGCTAAAAAACTTATTGAAATTGATGTAAACTTATACACTGAAGAAATACTCCATGATGCTTTAATAGGATTGGCTGTTGATCAGGGATTAAAGAATGGACAACTACTTTGGCCTTTAAGAGTAGCTCTTACAGGCACCGAACAATCTCCAGGTGGGGCTATAGAATTGATTGAGATATTTGGTAAAAAAGAGAGTTTAGGGCGAATTAACAAGGCTATTGAGAAATTAGTGAAGGGTGAATAATTATGCTAAATTTTAAAGAAGTTAATTTTGGGTTTTTAGATGATATAATTTCTGATGATTTGAAAAGTGGTTATCATCAGGATATAATCACTAGATTTCCTCCAGAACCAAATGGATATTTGCATATTGGACATGCTAAAGCTATTTCTGTTAATTTTGGCCTGGCAGCTAAGTATGGTGGTAATTGTCATTTGAGATTTGATGATACAAATCCTGAAAAAGAAGATAAGGAGTATGTTGAAGCAATAAAGAAAGATATTCAATGGCTCGGTTTTAATATTAGCGATAATATCTATTATGCATCAGAATATTTCCATGAAATGTATAACTTAGCAGTTAAGCTTGTTAAGGAAGGTCATGCATATGTATGTCAACTAACCCCGGAAGAAATGAGAGAATACAGAGGTACATTAACTTCACCGGGCAAGGATAGCCCATATCGAAATAGAAGCATTGAAGATAATTTAAAAATGTTTCAAGAGATGAAAGATGGTATTTATGATGAAGGATCTATGGTATTAAGATTAAAAATCGATATGTCATCTCCAAATATCAATATGAGAGATCCAATAATTTATAGGATTTTAAAACAGGTACATCATCATATAGGAGAGGGTTGGAATATCTATCCAATGTATGATTATGCTCATCCGATTGAAGATGCCTTGGAAAATATTACTCATTCACTATGCAGTTTAGAATTTGAAGATCATAGACCACTATATGACTATATTTTACAAAATTTAGAATTTGCTAAACCGCCAAAGCAAAGGGAGTTTGCAAGACTTAATATCAATTATACTGTTATGAGTAAAAGAAAACTCTTAGCTCTCGTTGAAGAAGGTTTAGTTGATGGTTGGGATGATCCTAGAATGCCGACAATTTCAGGGTTAAGAAGAAGAGGCTACCCGAAGGAAGCTATAATTAAGTTTGTTATTGAAGCTGGTATAGCCAAAAGTAATAGTGTTGTGGATATTGCCCAATTAGAAGCAGCAGTTCGAGAAGAATTAAATTATACTGCTGTTAGAGGTATGGCAGTGGTAGATCCTATTAAAGTTATTGTAACTAATTTTGAAAAAGAAATTGAATGGCTGGAAGTTGATATTAATCCAGAGCAAATGGAACTGGGTAAAAGAAAAGTACCTTTTACTCGTGAACTTTATATTGAAAAGAATGATTTTTCACTAGATCCACCAAAAGGATATAGAAGATTATTTAAAGGGAATGAAGTAAGATTCAAAGGTGCCTATTATCTAAAGTGTGAAGACTATAAGATTGATGAACATGGGGAAGTAGTTGAAGTCTATTGTACCTATGATGAAACAACCAAAGGTGGTTGGACAGATGATGGTAGGAAAGTTAAAGGTACCATACAGTGGATTTCTGTAGAACATGCTCTTCCTAGTGAGTTTAGATTATTCGATAGGCTTTTTAGGGATGCTAATCCTGAAAAAGGGGACTTTAGAGAAAATATCAATCCAGAATCAAAAGTTGTGAAAAGTGGTTTTGTTGAAGACTTTTTAAGAGGTTCAGATGTTGGAAATGCATGCCAATTCCTAAGAAATGGATATTTTGCTTTAGACCAAGATAGTTGTGATGATAAATTAGTTTTCAATAGAGTAGTTTCATTAAAAGATTCATTTAATAAATAATCAATTTTTACATTGTAATATTGACTAACTGCATATAATTAGCTATAATATTAAAGTAAGTATTAAATTAAACCCATCCTGTAACGGTGGAGGGAGGGATAAATATGAGTGAAATTAAAGTAGGAAAAACTGAGTCTCTTGACGCTGCGCTACGTAGATTTAAGAGGTCTTGTCAAAAATCAGGAGTTCTTTCAGAAGTAAGAAAGAGAGAGCACTATGAAAAGCCAAGTGTTAAAAGAAAGAAAAAATCAGAAGCTGCAAGAAAACGTAAGTTTAAATAGCTAGTATTGGGTCTACCTTTGGGTAGGCCTATTTATTTGGAGGGAAAAATGAAAGGCTTAATTTTATTACCATATACAACAATTGATAGGACTTCACTTTTGAAGTTGAAAAATCAAGTGGATTACATTATAGGTGTTGACGGTGGTTGTGGTGTTGCTTATGAAAATGGGATTGTGCCTGATTTAATTATTGGCGATTTCGATTCCCTTGATAAAGATATTTTAGATTATTATAGAGCAAGAAATATAGAAATTATAACCTTAAAGGAAGAGAAGGATATCACCGATGGGGAAGCCGGCATCATTGAAGGATTCAAGAGGGGCTGTAGTGAATTATTAATTTGTGCCCCAAGCTATTATTTAGAAACCGATCATTTGCTTGGAAATATTTTTCTTTTGAGTAAATACAAGAATTGTACAATTATAAATGAAAATGAGATCATTAAAATCCTAGAAGATGGGAATATGATTCTAGATAAATCTGATGGAGTGAGAGTATCAATTATTCCATTAACAAAAACAGAAGTTAAAATAACTGGTTTCAAATATGATGGTACTTTTAATGTTGCTATTGGAGACTCTCTAACACTAAGAAACGAAATTCTTGATCAATCGGCTATAATTGCCTTGCAAAAGGGCAGAATATTGATTATTCAAAGATTTAAAAGGTAGAGTATGATATAATTAAAGATGATGTTTTTAAGGAGGAAAAAGTGATTAAGAATATCAATTTTGAAATTATTAATAATGAAGATTTGGCTGAATTATGTGTAGAAGATTTCAGGTACATAAAGATGATTGAAAATAGCCAAAATATTAAATTGGAAATAAATAAAGAAAATATAAATATATCAGGTTTGGAAGCAAACATATATATGGGAAAGAAAATAGTTGAAGTTTTGCTTAATCAAATCAATGTTGGATTAAAACTAAATAAAGAAACAATAGAGTATTATACTTCAGTTGATAACTTTAATGAAATAAACAATAAAAATATTGAAGCTTTAAAAGAGGCTATAGCTTTTACATATGACAATAAAATAGTTAGAGCAAAGTCGCATGGTCAAAAATACTATATTGATTGTATAAAAGGAAATGACTTAACTTTTTGTCTAGGGCCTGCAGGAACTGGGAAAACATTTTTAGCTGTTCTTATGGCAACGGAAGCTTTAAGAAAAAAAGAAGTTAGAAAAATAGTTTTAGTAAGACCTGCTGTTGAAGCTGGTGAACAACTAGGTTTCCTGCCAGGTGATCTTCAAGAAAAGATACAACCATACATAAGACCGCTTTATGATAGTTTATTTTTTTTATTAGGTTTTGAACAGGTAGAAAAACTTATAGAACGCAAGGTCATTGAAATAGCTCCTTTAGCCTATATGCGTGGGAGAACCTTAGATGATGCCTTTATTATTCTTGATGAAGGCCAGAATGCTACAGTAGAGCAAATGAAAATGTTTTTAACAAGATTTGGATTTAACTCAAAAGTTGTTGTTACAGGAGATCCTTCGCAAAATGATTTGAAGAAAGGCGAAGTATCTGGTCTTCTCAATGCTGTGGAACTTTTAAGGGGAATTAAAGGTATTAAAATTATAAATTTACATAAAACCGATGTTTTTAGACATCACTTGGTCAAAGAAATTATCGAAGCTTATGAAAAGGGAGGTATATAATGGATATTATAATTGCAAATGAACAAGACAAGGTTATTATTGACGAAAGTCTTTATGAGAAATTAGAACAAGTTGGAATACTTGCTTTAACTGAAGCAGGTAGTGTTGAGAATTATGAGGTTTCTGTATTACTAACTGATAATGAAGAAATTAGAAGTTTGAATAAAGAATATAGAAAAGTTGATGAAGAAACAGATGTACTTAGTTTTCCGCTATTTGAAGAAAATACTGATAGTGATGAACCTTTATTCTTTAATGAAACAGAAGAAATAATATTAGGCGATATTATCATTTCTGCTGAAAAAGCTTTAGAGCAAAGTAAAGATTTTGGACATTCTTTTCTAAGAGAATTAAGTTATTTACTTGTTCATGGTGTTTTACATCTATTAGGTTATGACCACCAAACAGATGAAGATAAGAAAAATATGCGTAATATGGAAGAAAAAATCTTAATGAAATTGGAAATAGGCAGATGATTGCAGATATAGATTTAAAAGCAGCTGCTTTTAATGTACTGGAAAACGCCTATAGTCCATATTCTAAGGTAGCAGTTGCTGCTGCTGTATTAACAAAACAAGGCAATGTTTATACTGGAGTTAATATAGAAAATAGCAGCTATGGCTTAACTGTATGTGCTGAAAGAAATGCCATAGCAGCAGCTATATCTAATGGGGAAAGAGATTTTTCAAATATGACAATAGTAACTAATAGTAAATTGGTAAAATCTCCTTGTGGATCATGTAGACAGGTTATTTTTGAGTTCAATAAGAATTTGCCAATAGAATTTTATGGACCAAATGGTTATCATAAAGTTTTTAATATTGCAGAATTACTGCCTGAAGGGTTTGAACTATAATGGAAAAATTTAGATCAGGGTTTATATCGATTATCGGAAGACCAAATGTTGGTAAGTCAACCTTACTAAATACTTTGATAGGTAAAAAGATTGCCATCATGTCCGACAAACCACAAACAACTAGAAATGAAGTGCTTGGTATTTTAACAAAGGAAGACTACCAATTAGTTTTTATTGATACACCAGGGATACATAAACCAAAGACTAATCTCGGTGAATATATGATGGATATGGTCAAGAAAAATTTGAGAAATATCGATTTAATATTATATATAGTCGATAGTAGTAAAGAAATCGGCAAAGGTGAAGAATACATTATTGAGATGTTATCTAAGACAAAGACACCAATAATTTTAGTAATAAATAAGATTGATTTAGATAATAAGGAATCTGTCTTACCTATAATTGAGAAGTATAATGAGCTTATTAAAGTTGAGAATATAATCCCAATTTCAGCCTTGAAAAATCAGAATTTAGATGAATTACTTGCTAAAATACTTGAAAATATTGAAGAAGGACCTATGTATTTTCCAGCTGAAGATACATCTAATGTAAGTGAAGCGTTCTTAGTAAGTGAAATAATTAGAGAAAAGATACTTAGACTTACTGAAGAAGAAGTTCCTCATTCATCAGCTGTACTTATAGACTTAATAGAAGAAGATGGTGAACTTATAAATGTCTATGCATCTATCTATGTCGAAAGAAAATCGCAAAAAGGAATTATGATCGGCAAGGGTGCTTCAATGTTGAAGAAGATAGGAAGACTATCAAGAATTGAATTGGAAAAAATGTGGGGCATGAAAGTATATTTAAATATCCAAGTTAAAGTTAAGGATAGCTGGAGAAAGAAAGACTTCGACATGAGAAACTTCGGTTATAAAAGGGAGAAATAGTGACTAGTAAAAATACACTTTCTGTGGAAGGGATTGTAATTTTAAGTCGTGATTATAAAGATGCCGATAAATCTTTAGTTATATTTACTAAAGATAGAGGACGTCTGTCTTTTGTTGCTAAAGGAGTCAGGAAATTAAATAGTAAAAATAGAAGTGCAACTGACTTACTTGTTCATGGTGAGTATCACTTAAGTCGAGGTAAAGCTTATTTTATACTTAACCAAGGTCAAGTTTTAGAAGGTTTTATGAATATAAGGAAAGATTTATTAAAAACCACTGTTGCTATGACTATGACAGTTTTCCTAAATGATGTGCTTGTTGATAATATGTCCCAAGGTGATGTTTATGAATTACTTGTATGGACATTAAGAAGGTTAGAAACAACTAAAGATCCAAAATTTCTGTTACGATATTTTTTAATAAAAAGCATATTGTTTCTTGGACACCAGCCTAATCTTGATTTTTGTAATATATGTCAGGAAAATAAAAGAGATTATTTTTTTCAATTTTCTGAAGGTAATTTAGTTTGTGGGGACTGTACTAAAGAAGGGTTCTATTTAGATTCTAACTTAATCAAAGTATATAAAATTCTAGAAACAGATAATTTCAATCAATTAAGAGATACCGATATGTCAAAATCAGTTTTGGAAAAACTGGACTATTTTTTAGAAAAAATGATTGAACATATTACAGATAAAAGATTTACAGGATTTGATTACTTGAAAAAATTAACTTTTGAGGTTTAAATGTTTAATTTTGATAATATTATAACTAAAGCTGATGAAAAAGACATAAAGTATTTACATGACCGTCTCGACGGGCAGTTTCTTGATGTGATTTCAGATGTACTACTTCTTTCATATACTAAGAAAGTTATGCAAAATTTAGTGAAAAAAAAGAATGCTCAAAAAGAAGTTTTTCTTCAAATGGCAGAAAAGATTATACCTCTTAATTTTGCTGGGAGTACTTATGAAGGATACATTGATATATACAAGAAAAAATGGAATTATCTCTCTTTTGTTGAACATAAGACTAGTGGATATGAAAGTATAGCTTTTTATAAAGATGATGTTTTACTTATAGGTATAGCGGGTTCTGACAATAGTACAGAGGATTGGATTGATAATGATGCTAGGTTACTAATACCAAGAGGACTATTAGTGCCAACACAATTTAAGATTGTTGGCGGTAAAATACAGCAAATTATAAATAAATATATAGAAGTAAATAATGGGTTTCTACCAAAAGAAATAATTTTATCAGGCAATTCACTAGGGGGTGCTGTAACTGTTGTAGCGTATAGTGAAATTTATCATTATGCTATCATGAATGGCATCAAGATATCTGCCTTAACCTATAATAGTGCTCCAGTTCGTATTGAATTTATTGAAGAACTATTACGAAAAAAATGCATTGAATATAATCATAATCTTAGTGTAACCGAAATTGATGAATACTTAAATGGCATTATCAATTTAATAAATGAAGATGATCTGCTAAACAATATTCTATATATATTCATTAGGAATATGGATAATTTCGGTCATATTGGCAGGTATTTAATAATAGAAAATAAAGATGAATTAAAGAATCTTGATATTCTCCATTATGCTAAGGAGCATATAAATGTTGCGCCGATAAGAGATTTGACTGTATCTTTGGTACAAGTAATAGAATATCATTCAAAAAATATGTTTGATGAGTCGGCAAATTTAATTAAGAAGACCATAAAAGATAAGGTGAAACAAAAAGTTGAAGAATATAATGAATCAGTTCGTTTACTTGATAAATTACGCGGTGGAATGTTAGGAACAGCAATTTCTGATTATGTTGGAAATAGAAAAGTAAAGGTAACAGATGCTACCAAGTTGACTTTGGCTGTCGCAAGAGGCCTAATAAAAGACCCTCTTGAGCCTTTAGTAACGATAGGAGAAGAAATAATCGAATGGCAGGCATTAGATGGTGAATATTTAGGAAAGACCACCAAAGTTGCTATTGAAAATGCACTGAAGACTGGTAGTTTTCCAACAGGTGCACAAAAAGCCCATCAAGTACTTAAAGGTAGGACAGCAGGTAATTGTTCCTTGAAACGTTGCCTTCCTATAGCATTAGCTTATGATCAAATTGATATTGTTATAACTTTAGCAGGGCTTCAATCAAATATGACTCATTTTGATTCTAGGGTAAAAGAGGCTTGTCAGCTGTATTCTTGGTTGGTGTATGATTTACTTAATGGTAAATCAAAGAAAAAAGCACTTCAAGAAGTATTTGGCAGTCATTTATACTATGGTCAATACAGTAAAATAAAGATAGACGATGTTTTTGGTAGTAGTTATGTAGCAGATTCATTATTAAACAGTCTGATACTATTCTACAACTTTGATAATTTTGATGATTTTCTTACGAGTTTAAGTAATATTGAAAATGCAAAGGAAATTGCTAGTATTAGTGGTGGCTTACTTGGTATAGAATTAGGTTTAAAAGCACTTAGTTTTAGCTTAAGAGATGAATTGGAAAACAGAATAGAAATATTAAATCTTGCAGGAAATTTATTTGACGAAAGGATGCGAAAAAGTTAACATGCTTACATTTCAAGATATGATTATGAAATTAAATGAATATTGGGGTCTTCAAGGTTGCATTATTCAAATGCCTTATGATATAGAAAAAGGTGCAGGCACCATGAATCCCAACACCTTTTTAAAAGCAATTGGCCCAGAACCATTTTCCACAGCATATATAGAACCTTGTAGAAGGCCTACTGATGGTAGATATGGAGAAAATCCAAATAGATTACAACACTATTTTCAATACCAGGTTTTAATTAAACCTAGCCCGGATAATATTCAAGAACTTTATTTAAAAAGCCTGGAGGAATTAGGCATAAATCCTCTGGAGCATGATATTAGGTTTGTTGAAGATAACTGGGAATCACCAACACTTGGAGCTTGGGGTCTTGGGTGGGAAGTCTGGCTTGATGGACAGGAAATTTCCCAATTTACCTATTTCCAACAATGTGGCGGACTGGAATGCAAGCCTGTATCAGTTGAAATAACTTATGGCTTAGAGCGAATTGCTACATATGTCCAGGAAAAGGATAGTGTTTATGACATTGAATATACAGAAGGCGTCAAGTATGGAGATATATATTTAAATAATGAAGTTGAATTTTCAACTTATAACTTTGAGGTTTCAAACAAGGAAAATCTTTTACAACTTTTCAATATTTATGAAAAGGAAGCAGGGATATGTCTTGATGCAAACTTAGAGTTACCAGGTTATGATTATGTTCTTAAATGTTCACATGCCTTTAATCTATTGGATGCTAGAGGAGCAATTAGTGTAACTGAAAGAACAAACTATATTACCAGAATAAGAAACATGGCAAAAAAATGTGCAGTTGCCTATTTAGAAAAAAGAGAAAGTCTTGGATTTCCATTATTAAAAAAGGAGAGTATTTAGATGGCGGACTATTTATTGGAAATTGGTCTAGAGGAAGTACCAGCTGGAACGATTGATGATGTTATTAATCAATTAAGCAATAAAGTGATAGATATATTAACACAAAATAGAATCGCTTACGATTCTTTTAAAACTTTTGGTACTCCAAGACGTATTGCTATTAGAATTTCTGGCTTAGCTTTAAAAGGCAAATCCATTACTATAGAAACTAAAGGACCTAGCCTGAAAGCAGGTTATAAGGATGGGGAACCTACCAAGGCCTTAGAAGGATTTTGTAGAGGACAAGGGGTAGAACCTGATAAATTAGTAATAAAAAATTTGAACAATGATGAGTATTTTTATGCTATTAAGAATATTGAAGGCGTTGATGTTAAAAATGAGATGGCTAACTATATTATTACTGCTATTAGCAGTATAAATTTTAGTAAACCAATGTCTTGGGGGGATAGTAAGATTCAATTCATCCGACCTATTAGAACTTTGATATCTCTTTGGAATGATGAGATTCTACCCTTAGAATATGCTGGAATAATTGCTGGTAGGAAAAGCAGAGGTCATAGATTTCTATTTGATGGAGAAATTGAGATAGCGAGTGCTACTGATTATGAAGATAGTTTGAAAAATGCTTTTGTTATTGTTGAAAAAGCAGTTAGAAAGAAATTAGTTTTAGATGGGATTGCCAAGATAGAACAAGAATTGAATTGCAAGGTTATAGTAACTGATGATCTGTTACAAGAGGTACTATACCTAGTTGAATATCCAACAGTATTTGTTGGAACATTTGATAAAACATATTTAAAGCTACCAAAAGAAGTAATTACTACCACAATGGTAAATAATCAGAAGTATTTTCCTGTTACAGATGAATTTGGCAATATTATGCCATATTTCATCGGTGTTAGATGTGGAAATGATTATAGTATAGATAAAGTTATTTCAGGAAATGAAAAGGTCCTTAAAGCAAGACTAGAAGATGCTAGATTCTTCTTTGACGAGGATAAGAAAATACCATTACTTGACTTGAGAGCAAAGTTGGATAAGGTTATTTATCAGAAGCAACTTGGTACTATCGGGGATAAGATTGATAGAATTGTTAATATATCAAATTATTTAGGAGAAAAACTAAAATATAAAGGTGATGATTTAATAATAGCATCCAAATTAGCCAAGATGGATCTTGTTAGTCATATGGTTTATGAGTTTCCTGAACTGCAAGGTATAATGGGTTATTACTATAGTTTACTAGAAGGATATAGTGAAAATATTGCTATAAGTATTAAAGAACACTATATGCCAATAAATGCTGGGGATGATGTTCCAAAGTCCATAGAAGGTATAATTGTTAGTTTGGCTGATAAGGTTGATTCAATTACTTCTATATTCAAAGCTGGTCTTATACCTAGTGGTAGCCAAGATCCATATGCTCTGAGGAGAATGGCTTTAGGTATGATTAGGACAATCATAGAAAATGAAATATCTTTATCAATTAAGGATTTGCTAACCTATAGTCAGGAACAGACTATAGGAATAGTAGATTTGGATATTAATATGTATTTAGATTTTTTCAAGACTAGATTTAGGTCCTATCTAGAGAAAGAAGGCTTTAATTTCGATGTGATAGAAAGTATTTTTGCATTGAATTTTGATGATATTCTTGATCTCTATAAAAAAGCTTTGGCTTTAAAAGTGTATTCTGGCGATGAAAATTTCAATGTAGTCGTTGGATTATTAGTAAGAATAAATAATATTGTAAAAAATAATCTTGGAGAAGAATTCGACAGGAACTTACTACAAGATGATTATGAAATAAAATTGGCGGATGAACTAGTGAAAATCAAAATTCCTTTTGAAGAAAATTTAAAAAATGGTAAATACCTTGACTGCTATAAGCAGCTGGAAGTTTTAAAAGTACCATTGGATGAGTTTTTCTTGAACGTAATGGTGATGGTTGAAGATGAAGGTATTAGAAATAATAGAATCAATCTTTTAATCAGTATCAAAAGACTAGGAGATCAATTGTTCAGTGCCAATAAAATCGTAAGTTAAAATTAAAAAGGAGGAAAAGAACCCTATGGGAAAAACAGAATTACAAAATATGGTAGAAATAATACCCTTAGGTGGATTAGGAGAGGTAGGGAAGAACCTTACTGCCATTAGATATAATCATCAAATGATCATTGTTGATGCTGGAATGACTATGCCACAAGATGATATGCTTGGAATAGATATAGTTATACCAGATATTACCTTTATTAAGGATAATATTCATCAACTACGTGGAGTTTTAATAACTCATGGACACGAGGATCATATTGGTGCATTACCATATATCATAGATGACCTTAATGTACCTATATACGGAACAAGATTAACGATTGGTCTTATCAATAGAAAATTGAAGGAAAGAAAGTTAGTTAATAAGCCAAAATTAAATGTTATAGCTCCAAGAGGAGAAGTAAAGCTTGGACCTTTTAAGGTTACCTTTATTAAAGTAAGTCACAGTATACCAGATGCTGTAGCTTTTGCTATAGAAACGCCAATCGGTACAATTGTTATGACAGGAGATTTCAAGATAGATTTTACCCCTATTGATGGACAGGTAACAGATTTCTATACTTTGGCAGCGCTTGGTGAAAAGGGTGTTCTTGCTATGTTATCAGATAGTACTAATGCGGAAAAAAAAGGTTATACTAAATCTGAAAAATCTGTAGGTAAGAATGTAGAAGATATCTTTATGGAGACAAAATCTAGAATAATAGTTGCTAGTTTTGCTTCAAATGTACATAGAGTACAACAAATATTTGATGCTGCAAGAAAAACAGGTAGGAAAGTTGCCGTACTTGGTAGAAGTATGGAGAACATTACCGCAGTTGCTATACAATTAGGATATTTAAAAGTAGCTAAAGGTCAGTTGGTTGACATAAATACAATACTTAAATTACCGAAAGAAAAGGTTTGTATTATATCAACAGGTAGTCAGGGTGAGCCAATGAGTGCTCTATCTAGAATTGCAACTAAAGTTCATCATAAAATAGAAATAGCACCTGATGATACAGTTATGATATCAGCTATGGCAATACCAGGTAATGAAAAGTATATTTCAAAATTAATTGACCATTTAATGAAACTAGGTGCAAATGTTGTTTATGGCAAGGCTTTTGATATTCATGTATCTGGTCATGCCAGTGAAGAAGATTTGAAGTTGATGATAAGTTTATTAAAGCCAAAATTCTTTATTCCGGTTCATGGTGAGTATAGGATGTTGGTTGCACATAAAAATATAGCAATGGAAATGGGTATTCCTAAAAATAATATTGTTATACCGGAGACCGGTGTAGTTATTGGCTTGAATGAAGAAAAATGTGCACCTATGGGTAAGGTAAAGTCTGGTCTTGTTTTCATTGATGGACTAGGTGTAGGTGATGTTAGCAATATTGTTTTAAAAGACAGGAAAATTCTTTCAGAAAATGGCATGATTATTGTTGTTTTATCAATGAATAAACAGGGTCAGATAATTAGGGATCCTGATATAGTTTCAAGGGGCTTTGTTTATGTTAGACAGTCTGAAGAACTTATTGATCAAATTACTCTTGAGGCTAAAAAAATTGTTGAAAAGATTAAAAAAGATAAAATTAGAGATTGGTCAACAATCAAAGGTCGTTTGAGAGATGATCTTGATACTTTTGTATATGTTAAGACTCAGAGAAAACCTATGGTGATAACAATAATTGTAGAGGTATAATATGATTTTTGGAATTTCTGATCTACATTTATCCCTAACTCAGGACAAGCCAATGGATATTTTTGGAGAGAACTGGAAAGACCATCATTTGAAGATTGCAAAGGACTGGATTAGTCGTGTAAGTGATGATGATTTAGTACTGATTCCTGGTGATGTGTCTTGGGCTATGAAGTTTGAGGATGCTTATTCAGACTTGGATTTCATAGCGAAACTTCCTGGGAAAAAGGTTCTAGTTAAAGGTAATCATGATTTATGGTGGTCTAGTGTTAGTAAACTACGTGCACTCAATCTTAGTGGTATGTATTTCATACAA
>JBGSJN010000073.1:0-17627 GCA_041741995.1 Bacillota bacterium | reverse complement strand
AAATGGTAATGCCTGGAGACAATGTAAAATTGTCTGTAGAACTAATCACTCCAATCGCAATTGAAGAAGGTCTAAGATTTGCAATAAGAGAAGGCGGAAGAACAGTAGGCGCCGGAGTTGTTAGTAAAGTATTTGAATAGTCTTTAAAGATTACTTGAATAGTTAATACAGTTATTGTATAATTAAAATGTTGTAATATGTGCAAAGTCAGTGGTGAAAAACCACTGACATTGTCACGTTTTATAAAGGCGATGAAGCGGAAGGTTGCTTTTAGGAGATTTCTGCGGAGCTATGCTTGTATAAAATACAAACGAAAGGAAGGAAAAGAAATTGGCACAAGGAAAAATTAGAATTCGCTTAAAGGCTTATGATCACAGATTATTGGATCAATCAGCAAAAAAAATTGTTGATACAGCTAAGAGCACAGGAGCGGTAGTTTCCGGACCAATCCCACTTCCAACAGAAAAAAACATTTACACTATCTTGAGATCTACACATGTACACAAGGATTCAAGAGAGCAGTTTGAAATGAGAACGCATAAGCGTCTTATCGACATCCTCTCAACTAACCCTAAGACTGTGGATGCATTAATGCATATTGATCTGCCAGCTGGCGTAGACGTTGAAATCAAATTGTAGGAAGAAAGATTAGGAAAGGAGATGAATTGTCAAATGACTAAAGCGATTTTAGGTAAGAAACTTGGTATGACAAGCATCTTCCAAAATGGAAAAATGATTCCAGTTACAGTAATTCAGGCTGGTCCTTGTTATGTAACTCAAATCAAATCCAAGGAAAATGATGGTTATCAAGGAGTTCAAGTTGGATTCCTACCAAGAAAAAAACAAAGAACAAACAAACCTTTGATGGGACACTTTGCAAAAGCAGGTATTGAAAGCCCATTAAAGATTTTAAAGGAAATTCCAGTAGCAATTCAAGAAGGTCAAGAATTGGTTATGGGTATGGAAATTAAAGCAGATATTTTTGAAAAAGGTGAAGTTATCGACGTTACTGGAACAAGCAAAGGTAAAGGGTTTGCTGGTTCTATTAAAAGACATGGTTTCAGTTGTGGTCCTATGGGTCACGGTTCTCACTTCCATAGAGCGAACGGTTCAAACGGTTCAATCGACGGTGCTCACGTATTCAAAGGCAAGAAAATGCCTGGTAGAATGGGTGGCAACAAGGTGACTGTCCAAAATTTAGAAATAGCTGATGTTATTGCCGATAAGAATATAATATTGGTAAAAGGTGCGATTCCAGGTTCGAAAAAAAGTATCGTAACTGTTAAATCTGCAATAAAAAAGCAAGGGAGGTAGAGTAAATGGCAAAAGTAGATGTACAAAATATACAAGGCCAAGTCGTCGACTCAGTTGAATTAAACGACTTAGTATACGCAATTGAACCAAGTAAAGTTTCTGTTCATTCTGTTGTTGTTATGCAATTAGCTAACAAACGCCAAGGAACTCATTCTACCTTGACTCGTGCAGAAGTATCAGGTGGAGGAAGAAAACCTTGGAGACAAAAAGGAACAGGTAGAGCTAGAGTAGGTAGCACAAGAAATCCTGTATGGAGAAGTGGTGGTGTAGCTTTTGGTCCAAAACCAAGAGATTACAGTTACACAATGCCTAAAAAATTAAGAAGGTTGGCATTAAAGTCAGTATTAAGCGATAAGTTAGCTAATAAGAATTTAATTCTTCTAGATAATTTAACACTAGATATTCCAAAAACAAAGGATATGAGAAATATCCTAAGCGCTTTAAAAGTATCTAAGACTGCTTTAATCGTAACTTTAAACAAGGAAGATAATGTTGTCATTTCTGCAAACAACTTGCCTGGAGTAACTACTACTTTCACTGGCAGTGTAAATGTTTATGATTTGATGAGACATCAAACTTTGGTTATGACTAAAGATGCTGCCTTGAAATTAGAGGAGGTGCTTCTTAATGCGTAACCCAGCAGATATTATCATGAGACCTGTAGTTTCTGAAAAAAGCATGGATTTAGCTTCAACTGGAAAATATGTTTTCTATGTTGATAAAAAAGCTACTAAGATTGAAATTAAATTTGCAATCGAAGAACACTTTAACGTTAAAGTTGATAAAGTTCATACTATGATGGTTACAGGAAAAGTGAAAAGACAAGGTAAAACAGAAGGTAAGAGACCAGATCGTAAAAAAGCAATAGTTTCTCTTAAATCAGGAACTATACAAATATTTGATGGTATATAAACCAGAATAAGGAGGTATTAAGATGGCATTAAAATCTTTTAAACCAACTTCCCCTGGTTTAAGACAAATGACGGTTTCCACTTTTGAGGAAATCACAACAAATAAACCTGAGAAGGCTTTAACAAGCACTTTAAATAAAAAATCAGGTAGAAACAACCAGGGAAGAATTACTGTTAGACATCGCGGTGGCGGTGCTAAAAGACTATACAGATTAATTGATTTCAAAAGAAACAAAGATCATATTCCAGCTAAAGTAGCTACAATTGAATACGATCCAAATCGTTCAGCAAATATTGCATTATTGCATTATGTTGACGGTGAAAAAAGATACATTATTGCACCACAAGGATTAAAAGTAGGCAATATGATAGTATCTGGAGCAGGTGTTGACATCAGCCCAGGAAACGCATTGCCACTATCAAGCATCCCAGTAGGTACTATAATTCACAATATTGAGATGAAACCTGGTAAAGGTGCTCAAATTGTTAGAAGCGCCGGTGGACATGCTCAGCTAATGGCTAAAGAAGGCCGTTATGCACAAGTAAGAATGCCTTCTGGCGAAGTTAGAATGATTTTAATTGATTGTCGAGCTACCATTGGTACTATCGGCAATGGAGATCATGGTAACATTACTGTAGGTAAAGCTGGAAGAAAAAGACACATGGGCTTTAGACCAACTGTCAGAGGGGTTGTTATGAACCCTAATGATCACCCACACGGTGGTGGTGAAGGACGTTCTCCTATTGGTAGAAAACATCCAGTAACACCTTGGGGTAAACCAGCTCTTGGACATAGAACTAGAAAGAAAAACAAACCTTCTGACAAGTTCATCGTTCGTAGACGCTATGGTAAATAATGAAGGGAGGTAAAAATTGTGGCAAGATCAGTTAAAAAAGGACCTTATTGCGAACCTAAACTTTTAAGAAAAGTTGAAGAAATGAACAAGATTGATGAAAAAAAAGTAGTCAAGACTTGGTCTAGAAGATCTACAATTTTCCCTGAAATGGTAGGGCATACATTTAATGTACATAACGGGAAAAAACATATACCTGTTTATGTATCTGAAGATATGGTTGGACATAAGTTGGGTGAATTCTCACCTACAAGAACTTATAAAGGTCATGCTGGAAGTAAATCCAGATAAGAGGAAGGAGGAATAATTAAATGGCGATTAAATACGCAGAAGAAAACAAAGAAGTAGCAAAAGCTGTTATGAAATATATCCGTATCTCTCCTCTTAAGGTAAGAAGTGTTGCTAATGAAGTTAGAGGTAAAGGTGTCAGAGAAGCTATGGGGATTTTAAAATTTACTCCAAGAAAAGCTGCTGGTTTTTTACTAAAAACTCTAAATTCAGCTATGAGCAATGCCGAGACTAACAACAACATGAATAAAGATGCTCTATATATTTCAGAAATCTATATTGATGAGGGTCCTACCCTTAAGAGATTTAGACCTAGAGCAAGAGGTAGTGCAGATAGAATTTTAAAAAGAACAAGCCATATTACAGTGGTAGTTAAAACGAAGGAGGTATAACTGTGGGTCAAAAAGTACATCCAAAGTCCATACGTTTAGGTATCACACAAGACTGGAATGCTAAATGGTTCGGTAACAACAAAGATTATCAAACATTCTTCTTAGAAGATGTTAAGATAAGAGAATTTGTTAAAAAGAAATTGTACCATGCAGGTATTTCCCATATTGATATTGAACGTGTTGGTAATAGAATAACAATCATAATTCACACAGGTAAACCTGGTATTGTAATTGGTCGTGGTGGATCAGAAATTGACAACTTAAGAGTTGCTTTAAAAGGTATCACTAAGAACCAAATTAATATAAAAGTTATCGAAGTGAAAAAACCAGAAATAGAAGCTCAATTAGTAGCAGAGAACATTGCTTTACAATTAGAAAAAAGAGTATCTTTTAGAAAAGCTGTAAAACAATCAGTACAAAAGGCTATGAAGTTCGGTGCTGGTGGAATTAAAGTTGCAGTTTCTGGCCGTCTTGGCGGAGCTGAGATTGCAAGAACTGAATGGTATAGTGAAGGTAAAGTGCCTCTACATACATTACGTGCTAATGTTGTATATGCTACTGCTGAAGCTGATACTACTTATGGTAAAATCGGTGTTAAAACTTGGGTTTACTTAGGTGAAGTTCTTCCTGCAAGGAAAAAAAGAGTAGAGAAGGAGGATGAGTAATCATGTTAATGCCGAAAAGAGTAAAATTTAGAAGACCTCATCGTCCTAGAAAAATGGAAGGTAAATCTAAAGGCGGAACTCAAGTTACTTATGGCGACTTTGGATTGCAAGCTATTACTCCAGCTTGGGTTACATCAAGACAAATTGAAGCAGCCCGTATTGCTATGACAAGATACATCAAAAGAGGCGGAAAAGTCTGGATCAAGATATTCCCAGACAGACCAATCACTCAAAAACCTGCTGAAACTCGTATGGGTAAAGGTAAAGGTTCACCAGAGTATTGGGTAGCGGTTGTAAAACCGGGCCGTGTTCTTTTTGAAATGAACGGTGTAACTGAAGCAATAGCTAGAGAAGCAATGAGACTTGCAGCTCATAAGTTACCTTTAAAAACTAAGTTCGTTTTAAGAACTAAAGAAGTTGGTGGTGACGCAAATGAAAAATAAAGATATGCGTAAGTTTTCAAATAATGAACTTGTATCTACGATAAATAATCTTAAAAAGGAGCTGTTGAATCTAAGATTCCAAGCAGCAACAGCGCAGTTAACTAATCCAATGCGCATTAGTGAGGTTAAAAAAGAAATTGCAAGAGCAAAAACGATTTTAACTGAAAACGAAAATCAGTAAAAGGAGGAAATACTCTTGGAAAGAAATACAAACCGAAAAACCAGAACAGGTATTGTAGTCAGCGACAAAATGGACAAGACGGTTGTTGTAAAGATTGAAACTTTCAAAAAACACCCAATCTATCACAAGCGTTATAGAGTGTCAACAAAGTTCAAGGCGCATGACGAATTAAATGAATGTTTAGTAGGAGATAAAATTAAAATAATGGAAACACGTCCTCTTTCAAAAGACAAACGTTTTCGAGTAATTGAAATACTTGAAAAAGGCAAAAGAGTTTAGTGTTATAAGGAGGGTATAAAATGATCCAACAAGAAACTAGATTAAAAGTTGGAGATAATACAGGAGCGAAAGAGCTATTATGCATTCGTGTTCTTGGGGGTTCTAAAAGAAGAAGCGCGTCTATTGGTGATGTAATTGTTTGCGCAGTCAAACAAGCAACACCAGGAGGAGTTGTTAAAAAAGGTGATGTAGTAAAAGCTGTAGTTGTTAGAACTGTATACCAGATACAAAGAGCCGATGGTTCATTTATCAAGTTCAATGAAAACGCTGCTGTACTTATCAAAGACGACGGCACTCCAAAAGGCACACGTATCTTTGGGCCTGTAGCTAGAGAGCTTAGGGAAAAGAATTACATGAAAATTGTTTCTTTAGCCCCAGAAGTTCTGTAGAATAGTGGAGGTGAAATAATGGCATCTAAATTACATGTTAAAAAAGGAGATAAGGTAGAAATAATCTCTGGTAAAGATAAAAAGAAAACAGGTAAGGTTCTTGTAAGTTATCCAACAACCGGTAAAGTATTGGTTGAGGGTGTAAATATAGTCAAGAAACATACTAAAGGCACACAAAAGAATCCACAAGGTGGAATCTTAGAAAAAGAAGCACCAATCGATGCTTCAAATGTTCTTCTATATTGCCCATCTTGCAAAAGAGGCGTTCGTTACGGACAAAAAATAGACGGAGACAAAAAAACTCGTGTTTGTAAAAAATGCGAAAAAGAATTAGTGTAGGAAGGAGGACCCTATATTGGCTAGATTAAAAGATTTGTACAAAAAAGATATAATACCTGCTATGATGGAACAATTTTCATATAAGAACGTAAACATGGTTCCAAAAATGAATAAAATTGTTATTAACGTAGGTGTTGGTGAAGCAGTACATAATTCGAAAGCATTAGAAAGTGTTGTTAGTGAAATAACTCAAATTTCAGGACAAAAACCTATAATTACCAAGGCTAAAAAATCAATAGCGACCTTCAAGTTAAGAGAAGGAATGCCTATTGGTGTCAAGGTAACATTAAGAGGGGACAGAATGTATGAGTTCTTGGATCGTTTTGTTAACGCTTCCTTGCCAAGGGTTCGTGATTTTAAAGGAATTTCAAACAATGGATTCGACGGTAGAGGAAACTACACTGTAGGAATCAAAGAACAATTGATTTTTCCTGAAATAGATTATGATAAAGTTGATAAAATGAGAGGTATGAATATAACTTTCATCACAACAGCAAAAACAGATGAAGAAGCAAAAGAGTTGCTAATAAAATTCGGCACTCCTTTTGCTAAACAATAAGGAGGATAATAATGGCTAAAACATCGTTAAAAGTAAGTCAAAAGAGAACTCCTAAATTTCAAGTACAAGCATACAATCGTTGTAAAATATGCGGAAGACCACATGCTTATATGAGAAAATTTGGTATCTGCAGAATATGTTTCAGAAAACATGCAAGCCAAGGAGAATTACCAGGAGTAAGAAAAGCTAGTTGGTAAGCATAAACTTTGAAAGGAGGTTTTTAAATGGTAATGACAGATCCTATCGCGGATTTTTTAACAAGAGTACGTAATGCGAATACAGCAATGAAGAAGTCAGTGGATATCCCTGCTTCAAACATTAAACTTTCTTTAACACAAATATTGAAAGATGAAGGATTCATTAAAGATTATGAAGTGATTAAAGAAGAAGAAACTGTTAAGAAAAATATTCGTGTTTATTTAAAATATGATCAAAAAACTAGAGTAATTTCTGGTTTGAAGAGAATAAGCAAACCGAGCCTTAGAGTTTATGTAGGCAAGGAAGATATACCAAAAGTTCTTGGAGGTTTGGGAGTAGCAGTACTATCAACATCACAAGGAATAATGACTGACAAAAAAGCTAGAAGAGAAGGCATGGGCGGAGAAGTTCTCTGCTATGTCTGGTAAACCATAAGGAGGAAAAGATATGTCAAGAATAGGAAATGCTCCAGTGGTTGTACCAGCAGGTGTCGAAGTAAAAATAGACGGCACTTTTGTATCAGTTAAAGGACCACATGGACAATTGGAATACACTTTCAACAGTAATATGATAATCACATTAGAAGATGGCATATTGAAAGTTGCAAGACCTAACAACAGTAAAGATAATAGAGCATTACACGGCTTGACTAGAGCTTTGATAGCTAACATGGTCAGTGGTGTAAGCACTAAATTTACTAAAGAATTAGAAATGATTGGTGTTGGTTACAAATCAAGCTTATCTGATGGCAATTTAGTCATCAATGCAGGATATTCCCACCCAGTCGTTATGGAAATACCTAAAGAACTTAATGTCGAGGTTCCACAACCTACGAAGATTATTATCTCAGGTATAGATAAGCAAGTTGTCGGAGCTTTCGCTGCAAATGTACGTAAGATTAGACCACCAGAGCCTTACAAAGGCAAAGGTATCAAATACAGTACTGAGCAGGTTAAGAGAAAAGTCGGTAAAACTGGCTCCAAATAGATAAGAAAGGAGTAAGTGTTTTGATTAAAAATATTGATAGAAAAGAAATTCGTTCAAAGAAACATAGAAGAATAAGAAATAAAATCAGTGGAACAGCTGAATATCCAAGACTTTGTGTTTTTAGAAGCTTAAGACATATCCATGCTCAAATCATCGATGATGTTGCACAAAATACTTTGGTTGCTGCTACATCTTTAGAAATTAAAGATGGAACTTCAAACAAGGAAACTGCTGTTAGAGTTGGAAAACTTATAGCAGAAAAAGCAATAGCAGCAGGTATTAAAGCTGTAGTATTCGACAGAAGTGGTTATATTTATCACGGAAGAGTACAAGCCTTGGCTGATGGAGCAAGAGAAGGCGGATTAGAATTTTAACCAAAGGAGGGAAAAACGTGCACGCTGAAGATAAAAAACAAGAATTTACTGAAAAAGTAGTAAATATTAATAGAGTAGCTAAAGTTGTTAAAGGTGGACGCCGCTTTAGCTTTAGTGCTTTAGTAGTTATCGGCGACGGCGAAGGAAGAGTTGGCGTAGGACATGGCAAAGCCCAAGAAGTTCCTACAGCTATCAAGAAAGCTGTTGAAGATGCTAAAAAGAACATTATTCATGTGCCTATTGTTAACACAACAATTCCTCATGAAGTTGTTGGCAAGTTCGGTGCTGGAGCAGTTTGGATGAAACCAGCTGCAGGCGGTACTGGAGTAATTGCAGGCGGACCTGCCCGTTCAGTTCTAGAGTTAGCAGGAATCAAAAACATTTTAACAAAATCACAAGGTTCTTCAAATAAAAACAACATGGTTTATGCAACAATCGCAGGCTTAGCTTCATTGAAGAGAGCTGGAGAAGTTGCAAGACTACGTGGTAAAACTATTGAAGAATTGTGGAAATAGGAGGTCGGACATGAAAGAAGTAAAAATAACTTTAGTTAAAAGTGTCATCGGCCAAACACAAAGACAAAAAGACACAGTTAAAGCGCTAGGCTTAGGTAAGATTAGCAGCACTGTAGTACAAAAGATGACACCAGATATCGAAGGAAAAATTAACAAAGTAGCCCATTTGGTGAAAACAGAAGAAATATAGGAGGTTTAGCATGAAACTTCATGAATTAAGCCCTGGAGTAGGAGCCAAGAAAGTTTCCAAAAGAGTCGGTAGAGGTATCGGTTCAGGAACTGGCGGGCGTTCAGGCAGAGGACAAGATGGTCAAAAGTCAAGATCTGGATATAGTCGCAGAGTCGGCTTTGAAGGTGGACAAATGCCTTTGATCAGAAGAGTTCCTAAAAGAGGTTTTACAAATATATTCGCAAAGAATTATGCGATAGTAAATGTAGGTGCATTAAATGCATTTGAAAATGGCTCAGTTGTTACAGCTGAAGATATTCTTAGCAAAAGATTAGTAAACAAAACTTTAAGTGGAATAAAAATTCTAGGCAACGGAGAACTTACTAAAGCACTAACAGTACAATGCGCTATTGTCAGTGAATCAGCAAAAGCTAAAATTGAAGCTGCCGGAGGAAAAGTAGAGGTAATCTAACATGTTGGAAACTGTTGTAAATGCTTTAAAGGTAAAAGAAATCAGAAGTAAGATTATCTTTACTTTATTGATACTTTTACTAGTTCGTTTCGGATCATACATACCAGTACCTGGAGTTAATCCTGAAATATTAACCAAAGTATTCGATAACAATGGAATACTAAGTATTATAGATACTTTTTCAGGAGGATCATTAAGCAGATTTACAATATTTGCATTATCCATAACTCCATACATCAATGCTTCTATCATCATGACATTATTGACAGCAGCATTTGAAAAACTAAAAGAAATTTCAAAGGATGACCAAAACAAGATAAAACAATGGACTAGATACATGACCGTAATGTTAGCTTTAGTACAGGCTGTAGGTATTACAATTTTTATAAATTCCTACAATGCTTTCCTAGACAAATCCGCATTTACTTGGATTGTGAGCATCTCTACTTTAACAGCAGGAACAATGTTGCTGATGTGGTTAGGCGAACAAATTAATGAAAAAGGAATTGGAAACGGAATATCCTTGATTATATTCATCGGTATTATAGCGAAGATTCCATCAAGTATTAGCACTGTATTAAGCACTTTTATTGGTACAGGAGATGTATTCTACAAGGATCTGCAATTCTATTTATCTATACTATTACCTATTACATTATTGCTAGCTGTTATTGGTATAATTATCGTTACACAAGGTGAACGTAAAGTGCCAATACATTACGCAAAAAAAGTTGTCGGTAGAAAGATTTATGGTGGACAAAGCAGTTTCATTCCAATGAAGCTAAATCAAGCTGGAGTTATTCCAATTATCTTTGCTTCATCAATTTTAGTACTTCCAGGAACAATAATATCAATGTTTTTTAGTGGTAGTAATGTTGCAACCTTCTTTGAAAAGTGGTTGGGTGTTAATACTCCAATATACACATTGTTTTATATATTATTTATTATAGCCTTTACATTCTTCTATTCAATTATCGCTTTTAACATTAATGATGTAGCAGATAACTTGAAAAAAAATGGAGGGTTTATTCCAGGAATAAGACCAGGTAGACCCACAGCTGATGCATTTGGAAAGATATTAAACAGAATTACTCTGTTCGGTGCCTTTTTCTTAGCTATTGTAGCGGTAATACCTAATATCCTAGGAGGCTTGGTCGGTGGAGCTTCTCTGCAATTTGGAGGAACAAGTTTATTGATTGCAGTTGGAGTAGCTTTGGACACTATGAAACAAATGGAGTCACAATTACTGATCAGACACTATCAAGGATTTATGAAATAATGTTCCTTTTAATTATGGGACCTCCTGGATCAGGTAAAGGAACTCAGGCTAAAATATTAGCTAGAGAATTCCATATACCACATATTTCCTCTGGAGATATTTTCAGACAAGCCATGGAGATCAATGATGAATTAGGTAACGAGCTGCAGCTAGCAATTAATAAAGGTCAGCTGGTACCAGATGATTTAACAAATAGAATTGTTGCGAGAAGACTTAAAAAAGACGATTGTAAAAAAGGCTTCATAATTGATGGTTATCCAAGAACTATTGGACAAGGTTACGCCTTGGATCTGTTACTTGATAATCTGGGTTGTAAGTTGGATAGAGTAATCAATCTTGATGTCGACTCTAATGTGATTATCGGCAGACTGAGTAAAAGACTGTTATGTAAGAACTGCGGTGCTTCTTTTAACCTTATAACTAATCCTCCAAAGAATAAGGGCGTGTGTGATTACTGTAATTACACGTTAAGCGTTAGAGAAGATGACAATGATAAAACAGTTGTTAATAGACTTAACATATATGAAGAAAAAACAAAACCTTTAATTAAATATTACAATGATAAGAAACTATTATGTAATATCAAGGGTGATGTTGATGTGACAGAAGCAACCAAAGCTATATTAGCTTGTTTGAAGGGGTAATTATATTGATAACAATTAAGAATTCCGATGGCATTTCAAAAATGAAAGAAGCTGGTAAAATAGTAGGTTTGGTTCATGATAAATTAAGGGGACTTATCGAACCTGGTATCTCCCTGATAGAACTTGATAATCAAGCAGAGAAACTAATCAGAGAGCTCGGCGCCAAGCCAAGCTTTAAAGGTTACGGAGGCTTCCCGCGTACAATATGTGCCTCGGTTGATGAACAAGTTATTCACGGCATACCAAGCAAAAGAAAGCTAAGGGAGGGAGAGATAGTCAGCATTGATGTTGGTGCATACTATCTTGGATACCACGGAGATGCAGCTTTTACCGCGGCAGTTGGAACCATTTCAGAAGAAAAAGCAAGGTTGATTGAAATCACCGAGAAAAGCTTTTATGAAGGTTTCAAAATGGCAAAAGCAGGAAATCGTTTAGGTGATATTTCCCATAGCATAGAAAAAGTAGTTCTCGAGGCAGGGTTTTATATAGTTAGAGAATTTGTTGGTCATGGGATTGGGGCTGAGCTTCATGAAGATCCAGCCATTCCAAACTATGGACCTCCTGGAAGAGGACCACTACTTGAACCTGGTATGACCTTAGCTATTGAACCTATGGTTAACATGGGTACTGAATCTATTGTCATTCTTGATGATGGATGGACAGTTGTAACAAGAGATAATAAACCTTCTGCACATTATGAACATACTATACTAATAACAGAATCTGAACCGGTTATTCTAACTAGGGGTGAAGAAACTATAATAGTATAGGATTGATTATAAAAACAAAAGGGTAAAAAGAAAAAAGAATCATTTTATGGTTCTTAACATTGAAGAAGAACAGCATAAATCAAAGTTGCAGATGGTGTGTGTAGGATTTTAGCCAAATCCTAATAAAAAATATCAAACATGTCGAAAATAATGTTATAATTAAAGATATGTTTACATGATAATAAGCAACTAGAAAAAATGCTTAAAAAAAGTGAAATAGCCCGTCACATAAGGGAGTTTCAGGAAAAGAAAAAAAAGGAGATGATTAAGTGTCCAAACAAGATGTAATTGAAGTTGAAGGTGTTATATTAGATTCACTTCCAAACGCAATGTTTAAAGTTGAATTGGATAATGGTCATCAAGTCTTAGCGCATATATCTGGTAAGATTAGAGTTAATTTCATCAGAATATTGCCTGGAGACAGAGTGAAATTGGAACTGTCTCCCTATGATTTGACAAAGGGTCGTATCACTTATAGGTACAAATAAAAAAAGGAGGGTTTATAATGAAAGTTAGAGCATCTGTTAAGCCCATTTGTGAAAAGTGTAAAGTGATTAAGAGAAAAGGCAAAGTAATGGTAATTTGCGAAAATCTTAAGCATAAGCAGGTACAAGGGTAAAAAATATTGGAGGTGTAAAAATGGCACGTATTGCTGGTGTTGATATTCCAAAAGACAAAAGAGTTGAGGTTTCCTTAACTTACGTTTTCGGAATTGGACGTGTTACAGCTAATAAGATCTTAGCTGCTACTGGAATTAATCCAGACACAAGAGTTAAAGATCTTTCTGAAGAAGAAGTTAATCGTTTACGTGATGAAATTGGAAAAAATGTTAACGTTGAAGGTGATTTAAGAAGAGAAGTTTCGCTGAATATTAAACGTTTGATCGAAATTAATTCGTATAGAGGTATCCGTCATAGAAGAGGTCTTCCTGTTCGTGGACAAAATACCAAAAACAATGCAAGAACAAGAAAAGGCCCTAATAGAGGGGCTGTCGCTAAAAAGAAGTAAAGGAGGTAATGTCTAATGGCAGGTAAAACAAAGGCACGTACCAAAAAAAGAGATAAAAGAAAAGTCGACTTTGGTATAGCTCACATTCAGTCTACATTTAATAATACTATTGTGACTATTACCGATAAAGAAGGTAACACTATATCTTGGGCAAGTGCTGGAGCTCTTGGCTTTAAAGGATCAAGGAAAAGTACTCCTTTTGCTGCTCAAATGGCTGCTGAAAAAGCCGCTGAAGCTGCATTGGAACATGGTCTAAAAGAAGTTGACTGTTATGTTAAGGGACCTGGTTCAGGTAGAGAAACTGCTATACGTGCTCTACAAGTTGCAGGTATTGAAGTAGCGATGATTAAAGACGTTACACCAATTCCTCATAATGGTTGCAGACCACCAAAACGTAGAAGAGTATAAGGGAGGAAAATAAAACATGGCAAGATATAATGGCCCTGTATGTCGTCTCTGTCGTAGAGAAGGCACAAAGCTATATTTAAAATCTGACCGTTGTTATTCCCCAAAATGTGCTATGGAAAAAAGACCATTTGCACCAGGGCAACACGGACAAGGAAGAAAAAAATTATCTGAATACGGAGTTCAGTTAAGAGCTAAACAATCTGTAAGAAGAATTTACGGCGTATTAGAAAGACCATTTAGAAATTATTTCAAAGAAGCAGATCGTCTAAAAGGTATTACAGGTGAAAACTTGTTAGTTCTTTTAGAAAGACGTCTAGACAATGTAGTCTACAGACTAGGACTTGCATCATCAAGAGCAGAAGCGAGACAACTAGTTCGTCACGGTCACTTTAGACTAAATGGACATAAAATGAATATACCTTCATACCTAGTATTGGTTGGAGATGAAATTGCAGTAAGAGATAAAAGTAAAGATAGTGTTAAATTTAAAGATTTAAGTGAAAATACTTCTATACCAGAATGGTTATCTTCAAACATCAAGGAGTTATCCGGAAGAGTTGAAGCAATGCCAAGCAGAGAAAGCATAACAATTCCTGTAGATGAACAGCTAATCGTAGAACTATATTCTAGATAATAAAGCTAAAAGATAGGAGTAAATAATATGTTAGAAATCGAGAAAGCACAAGTTTCAATTCTTGAAACTGACGGCAATGGAACTTATAGTAAAATTGCATTAGAACCTCTAGAAAGAGGCTTTGGCATAACTATAGGCAACGCATTAAGAAGAACATTATTATCTTCATTACCTGGAATGGCTGTAACAACCATCCGTATAGAAGGTGTTCAGCATGAATTTGCTGCAATACCAGGAGTAATGGAGGATACTACAGACTTAATTTTAGCTATTAAGTCCTTAAGATTGAAAAGCAATTCTAAGGAAAACAAAGTTCTGCGTATTGAAAAAGAAGGAGAAGGCGTTATTACAGCTGCCGATATCATTCATGACAGTGAAGTTGAAATCCTAAATCCAGACTTACATATTGCTAACTTAAGCAAAGATGGCAGATTGTATATGGAAATCAATGCAAAACTAGACCGAGGATATAAGAATGCTGAAAGTAACAAGTATGAAGGTATGGCTATTGGTGAAATACCAGTAGACTCCCTGTTTTCTCCTGTTATCAAGGTGAATTACAATGTTAAAGATAAAAGAGTTGGCAAGGAAGCAGACCATGATTATCTTCTTTTAGAAGTATGGACTAATGGTAGTCTTACTCCTGAAGACGCAATAACTGGAGCAGCTAGACTTGTGAACAATCATATCAATTACTTTACTAACTTAAGTGATAGTGGTATCATCGATGTTCCAATCACTGAAACAGAAGGTGAGAAAAAAGATCAACTTCTAGAAAAACCATTAGAAGAACTAGACTTATCAGTCAGACCATACAATTGCTTGAAAAGAGCAGGTATCAATGCTGTTGGAGATTTAGTGAATCTAACTGAATTAGAAGTAATGCGTGTACGTAATCTAGGGAAAAAATCACTAGATGAAATTCATGCAAAAGTAATTGAATTAGGACTTAAATTTAGAAATGAAGATGAAGATTAATTAAGAAGGAGGAAATATAATGGGTTATCGTAGACTTGGAGTTCGTTCAAGCCATAGAAAATCAATGCTAAGAAATATGACTACTTCACTATTGCTAAGTGGTAAAATTGAAACTACTGAAACAAGAGCAAAAGAAGTTAAAAGAATAGCTGAAAAAATGATTACTCTAGGTAAAAGAGGGAAATCAGACCTCCATGCTGTGCGTCAAGCTTTAGCCTACCTTACTAGTGAAGATGTAGTAATTAAAAAGGTATTTGGTGAATATGCAGAAAGATATGCAACAAGAAAAGGTGGTTACACTAGAATAATCAAAACAAGATGTCGTAGAGGTGATGCTTCACCAATGGCAATACTTGAACTTGTAGAGTAACATAGATTAAACAAGAAGACTCATTAGATACATCTAATGAGTTTTTTTATGGTATAATGACAAGAGGTAGAAGCAAGGGAGAGGAATTATGATTAAAATTATTGACTTGGATCACGAATATAGAAAAGATAATAATGCTTCAATAAAGACCTTGAATATGGTCAATATTGAAATAAACAAAGGTGATTTCGTTTCAATTATCGGTCATAATGGTTCCGGTAAATCTACTTTAGCAAAACATCTGAACGGGTTAATTATACCTCAAAAAGGGGAAGTTCTAATTGATGATATTAAGGTATCAGAAGATCACAATATTTGGGAAATAAGAAGAAAAGTAGGCATGGTTTTTCAAAACCCTGACAATCAGTTTGTTGGTGGAACGATTGAAGAAGATATGGCCTTTGGTTTGGAAAATATAGGTTTTCCGTCAAAAGATATGATGGAACGAATAAAATATGCAGCTGGAAAAGTGGGGATGGGTAATTTTTTAAAAAGACCACCACATAAACTTTCAGGTGGACAAAAACAAAGAAGTGCTATAGGTTCTGTTTTGGCTATGGAACCTGATTATTTAGTTCTAGATGAACCAACCTCAATGTTAGACCCTAAAGGTAGAAAAGAAGTGATTGAAGTCTTAAGAGAGCTAAATAAGAAAGATAAAATGACTATCATACTTATAACACATTTTATGGATGAAGTTGTATATAGTGACAAAGTAATAGTCATGGATATGGGGAATATCGTACTTCAAGGTACACCAAAGGAAGTATTTCATAATAAGGAAATGCTTGCTCACATAAATCTAGAATTACCTAAGGCGGCAATTTTACAAGAGTTATTAAAGACAAAAGGAATTAACTTCAAAGATGAAGTATTAACAAAAGAGGATTTGGTAGAAGAAATATGGCAGTTATTTTAGAAAATGTCTATTATAAATACGATGTAGATGATAATACAAGTGAAGAATATGGTATATTCAACATTTCCATGAAGGTTGAACAAGGAACTACTGTAGGTATAATTGGTAAGACTGGTTCAGGAAAATCAACCTTGATGCAACATTTGAATGCACTTTATCTTCCTCAAAAAGGTAGATTAATTGTTGGTGATTTTATTATTGATAAAAAATCCAAAAATTTAAAGAATCTAAGAAAAAAAGTTGGTATGGTATTTCAATATCCTGAAGACCAACTGTTTGAAGAAACCATATATAATGATCTAGCCTTTGGTCCGAAAAACTTAGGACTGTCAGGAGATGAGCTTAATAGTGCGATTAGAGGTGCTATGGAAGATATGGAACTTGACTTTGAATCTATGAAAGATAGATCACCTTATGAGCTTTCTGGTGGTCAAAAGAGGAAAGTGGCCATTGCTTCAGTATTAGCTATGAATCCAGAAATACTAGTTCTTGATGAACCAACTGCTGGACTGGATCCTAAGAGTAAAAATGACTTGCTGAATTTATTGATTAGAATAAAGAACAAGAGAAACCTAACAGTTTTTTTTGTTTCTCATAATATGGATGATGTGTTCTGGCTAACAGAATATGTATATGTAATGTGTGATGGAAGAATCGTTTTAGAAGGTGCGGTTACAGATGTTTTCAAGGAAAATCAAACTTTAAAGGAGTTAGACCTTGGTGTACCTTTTAGTGTGGAAGTATTGGAACTACTTAAAAAAAGAGGTGTTTATGAAGGACCTCTTGATCCAATGCGTTTAGAATCTTTAGCTGATTTAATAGCTGATGTATTAAGAGGTAAAAATGATTAAAGATATAACTATTGGACAATATATATATAAAGATTCCTTCGTACATAAATTGGATCCTAGAACCAAGATTTTAGTATCTATGTTCTTTATGTTTGGTATTTTTTTAATCAATGATATAACAGAATATGTTTATGTATTATTACTTACTGCATTGACTATATATATGTCTCAAATACCATTAATGAAAATTATAAAGGGGTTAAAGCCTATTCTGCCGTTAATGATTCTAACTGTAATAATGAATGCCTTTTTTACAAGTGGAACCACTATTTTTAGTTGGGCTTTTATAAGGATTACTAGAGAAGGTTTATATTTGGCTGGTTTTATGGGAATAAGAATTTTTTTCCTTATTATATTTACTTCTCTTTTAACTTTAACAACATCACCTATAACACTAACAAATGGAATTGAAGGGTTATTGACACCATTAAAGAGGT
>JBGSJN010000072.1:0-3963 GCA_041741995.1 Bacillota bacterium | reverse complement strand
TTTACCCAATATTTCTGGCAATCGATTGATAAGTCCATACCCTTGGATATATTGACTCGGGAAAAATAATTTTTGTTCTAGTTTCATCTTTTCAGCTCCTTAATTATTCTTATTAGTCACTACATTCTACTACATAAATTCACATAAAAAAAGATGATGATATATAATATCACCATCTACATAACATAATTTAACTATTTCCAATACCCTTTATGAACTACCATCAGATCCTCTTCTAATTCAGGAAAAGGCCCGATAACCTCAATGTCCTTTTGACCTGCAGCAAACACATCCCTGCAAGAAAGACTCATAGTTGGATTTTGGGGATTATCACCTGTTAAGGCCAAAAGAGTTGTTTCTGGAGCACCATATACCAAACGACCAACACCACACCAGTAAATTGCACCTGCACACATAGCACAAGGCTCAAAAGTAGAGTACAAAGTACAATTCTTTAAAAACTCCTTACTGTACTCTTTGCTTGCACGAGCCATTAAAGTGGTTTCTGCATGTCCTGTACAATCACCAGAAGTTATTTCTATATTTTCTTGTTCCATAAGGATATTACCCTCTCCATCAACAAGAATAGCCCCAAAAGGAGTATTACCATGAGTAATAGAATCCCTTGCAACCTTATCACATTGTTTTAAATAAAAAATATCGCTTTTCAAGTTATGACCTCCATCATTTCTTTACAAAAACTAATGGGCACAATACATATTTTGGAGGTATTGTGCCCGCTAGGATTATACTACTATTGATTTCTTAAAATCTATTTTTTGTTATATAACTCTGTAACATTGATTTTGCCAGACATTATATCATCATAAATCTTTTGTACATCGTCTTTTACTTTTTGAACATCTGGTTGAGTTGTACTAATATTCATAGTTACAACACCTTCTTTAATACCACTTACATAGTTGTCTGCTTTAAAGTCACCATCAACCAGGATTCCAATAACAGTAGACATTGCCTTAACCATGCTTACATTCGCTGTGAATGCTAAGTTGTCCTTATATGTGTCTAAAAGACCAGTAGCATTGGCACCAATTGAAACTCCACCTTTGTCTTTAGTTGCTTCGAAGCCACCTTTAGTAGCCGCATTAGCTGTAGACATGATTATTGTAGCACCTTGTTCAATAAAGGTAATAGCTTGCTCTTTTAATTTGTTAATATCATCGAAACTGCCTGTATATCCTTTAAGAACCTTAATTGATGGATCTACATAATGAACTCCAAGTTCAAAACCTTCAATTGTAGTTCTAATAGCAGCTATCTCAATTCCACCAACAGCACCAACAGTCTTGCTACCTTGATTTTTAGCTATGTAGCCGGCTGTTACACCTTGTAAGAAACCTTGCTCAACACCGTCAGCTTGAATTCCTGATACATTTGTACCATTAGTCAATTGTGCAGTTCTATCTGAACTTGAAATGAAGAAGTTTGTATCTGGATATTCTTTAGCAACATCATAAACTGCGTCCTTAAATTCAGTACCATGAGCAATAATTACATTATAACCGTCTTTAGCATAAGTTTTGATTATTTGATTATACTGAGCTGTTTGAGTATTTTCGTTATATACTATATCAGCATCATAATTTTTTTCGATTTCCTTCAAACCCTCATAACCAATTTGACACCAGCCATTATCGGCAATTGAACCTGTAACCACCAAGGCTACTTTTAACTTGTCCGACTTATTGTCTGCACTATCTCCATCGCATGCAACAGCAACGAAAGATAACAGTAACAAGACACTTAAAACTAATAATTTTTTCATTTTACATCCTCCTTTGTATTTAAACTCCGTCCTTATTATATAAATCTGAAACTATTAACGCAATAGAAAAAACATCATTTTAAATATGATTTTTTAACTAATTTACCTGAATTAGGCATATAAAATCATACATTTTGATTATGTATGATTTTATATTATTTTTTACATATTATTCATATGTTTTCTCATTTTTTCAAGGTATGATTTTAAATAAACACACATGTATAAATTTAAACAAATTTATGTTATTATAAACATGCAGTATATACTAAAGTTAGAAATTATGGAGAACAAATATGAGACCAGTAGTAACAAAATTATCAAGCAAAGTTCTAAGAGACTTATACGCCCTTATTAGAGATGGATATTTTGACAATAGCGAAACCTTACCAAAGGAAGAAGACTTGGCAAAAATTCTACAAGTAAGCAGATCTGTAATAAGAGATGTTCTTAAGACCATGGAACAAGAAGGCTATGTAATAAGAGTCAAGAAAAAAGGAACTGTAATAAATAGAAGAGTATTTGATATTAAATTCAGAATGGATATCGAATATGAATTCAAGGATCTGCTAGAACTTGCCCGATACCAGCACAGTGCAGAAGTTCTTGAAATGACAGAAATTGAAGCAGATGAATTCCTAGCTGAAAAACTAGAATGTGCAGTCGGGGAAAAGATATACAAAGTAGTGAAACTAGTTAGAGCTAATGGCCTGCCTGTAATCTACTGCGAGGATTTTACAATAGAATCCTCCTTTAAGGAATCACTTAATAATAAAAATATATTTAGACTTCCAGTATTTGATCAACTAGAAAAATTCGCTGGAGAAAGAATAGATTTTAAGTTAACTAAACTTGTACCCTGCATAACACCACCAGAAATTCAAAAATATCTAGAAGACGATGGAGTAATGCTCATGGTAGAAGAAATCGGCTTTACCAATAAACTTAAACCAGTACTATTTGCCAACGTTTATTGGAGAGGTGACTTCTTCAGTTTCCAGACAATTAGAAAAAGATACTAACATACATAGTACAATAGTATACAAAATAATGAAGGACTCGGAATTAAATCCGAGTCCTCTTTTTAATGTTCAGGTCCATAATCGACTGGAAGCCCCAAAAACTTGAATTCCTCCTCTTCAGAACTTACATCAAATACATTACCATACAATTCCGCCTTTTCCAGCAAGTCATCAACCGTTATGAGAAAGTCATCAAGCTCACCTGCCTCAATATTAAGGCCAAGCTTATTCAAACTATCTTGTTGCACTATAATATTTTCCCTGATACTTTCCAAAGCGGCTGATATTATGTCCAACCCTGAACTAACATTCATAGAATCATTAGGAAAATTAATATTCACATAATCAGCCAATTCACCAATAGATTTCTTATTCATAACACACACCCCTTCAGTTATTTATTCTTTAAATTTACATAAATGAGAATATAATGTAATTATATAGTAATTTCTTTTAAAAATCTTAATGGACTACAAATTAACTAAATTTTTACAATCATAAATAAAATATATATGCTAAAATATAAATATAATATTAAAAAGAGGTGTAAAATGCTAAAAATTAATGATCTAACCAAAAGCTATGATAAAAAAAACATAGCCCTAGACAATCTGAACTTGGATATCAAAAAAGGAGAACTTATCGGCTTTATAGGACCTAACGGAGCTGGCAAAACAACAACTCTTAAAATAATTACAGGTATAATTACCGCCGACCAAGGTACTGTAGAAATCAATGGACACAATTTACAAACTGAAATGATAGCTGCCAAAAAAAGTTTTACCTTCGTACCAGACCATCCTGAAATATATGAAAGCATATCAGGCATTGACTACCTTAATTTCATAGCCGATATTTATGATGTAAGCATTGAAAATCGCAAAAAAAGAATTCAAGATTTCACTACAAGATTCCAACTCGAAGGTTCATTAGGACAAAAGATAAACACCTACTCCCATGGAATGAAGCAAAAACTACTCATAACTGCCGCCTTACTTCCACAAGCACCACTATTCATACTAGACGAACCACATGTGGGACTAGACCCTCATTCAGCAAGAGTATTAAAAGATCTCATGCTTGAACATTGTAGAATAGGCGGAAGTGTACTCTTTTCATCTCATGTATTAGAAGTAGTGGAAAACCTCTGTCATA
>JBGSJN010000071.1:0-7105 GCA_041741995.1 Bacillota bacterium | reverse complement strand
ATGAGGTTTGTAATATTTTATAAAATCTCTAATCATTCTAATATCCTTCCTCCAAATCAAGAGATAGTAACAAAGCATCCTCATCAGGCTTCTGATAATAACCTTTTCTGCTCCCAACCAACTTGAATCCATAACTATAATAAAGAACCTTGGCAGCTTCATTTGATGCTCTAACATCAAGATTAACCACCTTACCTCCACCTATAACAGCCAACTTAATAAGTGCCTCTAAAATACTCTTGCCAATACCCTGACCTCTTCTCTTCCCCAACACTGCAATATTAGTAATCTCCACCTGATCCAAGACCATATAGAAACCACCATAACCTACTACAACTGAATCATCAGCGTCAGTATCAGACTCAACTACATCAGGAATATCAACAGCAACAACATATGTTGATAAACTAGACTCTAATCCCATAACAAAACTTTCCCTGCTCCAAGGAATAGAAAAACAATCCCTATCAACTACCATGACACCATCAATATCCTCTAAGGACATCTTTCTAACAGTTATCATTTAACTTCATCTTCAGTTCTAAATTTATATCAACCTCTGGTCTTCTTAAATAAAGAGGTTCTACTGAAATAGGACTAATACCCTTACCTTCAGCCAACCCAACAAGACCACAACTAGCTATAGTCCCACCCTTTAAATAGTGGAAACTATCATCTATCACAACACAATCAAGACCCAGCTCATTATTAATCAACTCTTTAAAAGCAAGATAACCGTCACCTATGAACAAATACCTGACATTCTTCTTTAACCCTGTCAAGAATTCCACGGCATCAATGACCTTTGCTTCACCTTCATATAAGACATAAGCTTCATTCTTCCTGCCAAATATTAGAGGGACAACCATAACACTATCACCATCATCATCCAATAAACTTCGACCAACAGACAACAAAGCTTCAAGACCAGTAACTCTAACCACAAGCTTATCCTGGCCATAGGCAAGGGAGGCTGCAAGTGAAATACCGATACGCAGTCCTGTAAAGGAACCAGGCCCAACATCTACTGCAATAGCATCAAGATCCTTAACCTCCATATTAGCCAACTTTAATAAATCATCCACCATTGGTGCTAAAGTAATCGAATGATTCTTCTTAACATTAATTGTAATCTCACCAATAATCTTGTCTTCATTAACTAAGGCTACACTGCCAATATCACCACAGCTCTCAATTCCTAATACTATCATCATTCCATCCCTCTATGATCAATTCACGACTACTTTCTCCAAGATCATCTATCTTAATATTAATCACCATTTCTTCAAAAAAAGGTTCCAGAATATCACCCCACTCAAGAACCACCACACCAGTCGAAGTAAATACTTCAGCCAAGCCAGCATCAAATGCCTCCTCAATAGTTTTAATTCTATAAGCATCTATATGATAAAGAGTCATCCTCCCTCCATTATAGATATTCAAAATACTAAAAGTAGGACTAGTAATTTCATCCTCTATTCCTAAGCCCATTGCCAGTCCTTTAGTAAAGTGAGTCTTCCCGGTTCCCATCTCACCATCGAGCTTAATTATAACTGGTCTCTTAAGTTGCATGCCAATTTTTCTACCTAATTCAATTGTTTCCTCAACACTATTTAAAATATATCTGGCCAAGTTATTCTAACTCCTTTTTCATAAACTTCCATCACCCTATCCATATAATCGAAGGGACTATGACTATGGATCACAATATCAGCATCCTTACCAACATCAAGAGATCCAACTCTATTATCTACCCCCAGTAATTTTGCACTACCAAGTGTAATCATATCAAAAGCCTTCAAAGGAGGCACTCCATTTTTAACAACTTCCAACAAAGCAATCTTCAACATTTCAGGAGGATTACTTGGATAATCTGTCATAAAGAAAGTTTCCACTCCCTCAATAAGTAGTTTACTAGTAAGTTGTCTATCTAAGTTTGCCATCTCCAATTTTGGTCTTCCCACAAAAAAAGGACCTGTTACAGCCTTGACTCCTGATTTTCTAATTCTATCCAACAACAGATGTCCCTCTGTTAAATGTTCCAGTATCATATTAAGATTATACTTATCTTTTAATTCCAATGCCAATAGAATATCTTCCTTACTATGACAATGAACCCTAATGGGCATACTACTAAAAACATCATATTTTTCATCAAAATATTTAAATAATACTTCCCTTAAATTTTCTCTAAGCAATCCATGTTCCCTAGTTACATTTTCTCCAAATGCAACCTTAATACAAGATTTCTTAACTAAAACCTCATTTGAACCTACAGTCTTAACAACAGAACCAAAACCCCCAACCAAGTTTAAACTACCGGGAAGTATACAAGCTGTAGTAACTCCACCTGTCAAGGCACTCTCAAAAAGACCTAAATTACTAAAATTCATTCTATCTGCCGCTATCAACTCTAAAGAAATAAGCTGCCCCTTAATATTCAGGTTATCTATTCCCGTAATTTCTTCAAAAAGCCCTAAATGACAATGAGGTTCTACAAAACCAGGAAGGATTTTCTCTCCATTCACAAATTTCTTAACCTCTACACCTTCAGGAATATCAATATCTAAACCAACAGCCACTATTTTACCCTGGTCCACTAAAATCCTACCAGCGGGTAGTATTAAACCACTACTTACCCAGATTTCACCTTCAAATGCCAGCATTAACCTCTTACATAAATCCTTGGAATTCTTTCGCTAAGATTACAATAAATCTCATAATTGATGGTATCCAACAAATCAGCAAAATATTCCACAGGATTATCCTCTCCGTATATTATAACTTCTTGACCAACTTCCACATCACCAATATCAGTAAGATCCAACATTACCTGATCCATACAAACATTACCAATGATAGGAACCCTCAGCCCATTAATCAGCACTTGCCCCCTATTTGACAAACTACGAACAAAACCATCTGCGTAACCTATAGGCAAAACTCCCACCTTAGTCTTTCTCTTAGTAATAAAAGAACCTGTATAGCTAACTGGTTCCCCAATACCAATTTCTTTGATCTGGGTAATTATGCCTTTTAGGGTCATTACCTTCTTTAATTTTAATTTATTAATATTCTCATTTTCGGTTGAAAAGGAACCAAAGAGCATAAGTCCTGGTCTTACCATATCAAAATGAGCTTCCTTGAACTCTACCAAAGTGGCACTATTGGCCAAATGCTTAACAACACTTCTCCCTAGTACCTCCTCTGCCTTCTTTGCAAATATCTTAAATCTATTAATTTGTTTTACGCTATAAGAAAGGTCCTCTGAACCACCATTGGCAATATGAGAAAATATTCCTTCTAAAGAGATATTACTCATTTCATCAATCTTTTTTATTATCTCCAAGGTTGCATCCTCATCACTAAAACCTAAACGATTCATACCTGTATCAATCTTCACATGAACCTTGGCAATTTTACCTAATACACTTGCCACCCTATTTAAATTCTCTACTTGTGTAACTGAAAATATAGTTTGGATAATATTCTCTTCAATAACCTTGTCATAGTCAACTAGCCTGGTATATCCCAGAATAAGAATTGGCTTAGCTATGCCACCTTCTCTTAATTGAAGAGCTTCCTCCATAATGGCAGCTCCAAACATATCAACAGTATCTTCTATTTCTAAACTTATTGGTAAGGCGCCATGTCCATAACCATTGGCTTTAACAATAGCCATGATCATAACGTCATCACCTACATATTTCCTAATTTCCTTACTATTGCTCTTTACCTTATCCAAGTTAATTTCAGCCCAAATTGGTCTCATAATTTACTCCTTAATACCTTAATAGATTTTTTCGACTATTTTTTGATCCTCAACAACATTCTTGATTCTACCAATTGCTTTTGGTAAGTATTTAATCAAATCACTGGCTATTAAACCCTCACAGCCTAAGTCCCTTACGCCAAGGTCACCACTTAATCCATGGAGATAAGTACCAAGAATAACTGACTCATAAGTCCCGATACCCTGAGCCAACAAGCCCCCAATAATACCTGAAAGGACATCACCACTACCAGCAGTTGCCATTCCAGGATTTCCTGTCAGATTAACCCAAACACTATCACCATCACTTATTAAAGTTCTAAAGCCTTTAATAAGTGCAACACAATTATACTCCTGTGCTGCTTTAAGGACACTTTCCCTTCGCTCAAGTTTTTCACCTAATAGCATTTCCATTTCCTTAGGATGTGGTGTTATCACTACTTCCCCCTTAATCCACTCACGTCTGATCCAACCCATTTTTAGCCAGTAAAGACCATCCGCATCTATAAGAACCTTGCTTTTAAAAGACCTTAATATCATTTCCAAGTCGAGATTTTTTTCTCTTCCAAGTCCAGGTCCAATTATTAGTAAATCTATTTCCTTATTTAAAAAATTAGCCCAGCTTTCTAACATAAGTTCAGGCTCTAATCCTAATATTCCTTCAAAGCTTTCTAACCATAGAGTAACTAGGCCACAACCACTTCTTAAGGCTGATTTCCCTGCTAAGAGTCCAGCTCCCAGCATTTCCTTCCTGCCACCAAGTACTCCTACTTTACCATAAGTACCCTTATGTCCCTCTAAATCCCTTGAAGGTAGCATTTTACCTGCTTCATAAGACTTAAGATAGTGGAGCTTGTCTTGCTCCCCAATATTATTCTCCAAGTGACTTGCAAATTCCAATTTTACCAAATAAACATTTTTCATAACATTACTCATCAAATGATCAAATTTTAAATAACCTAAGGCTATAGTCATATCTGCTGTTAAACCTGTTGGCATATCTATAGCTACTACTTTAGCACTACTGCTGCTAATCCATTTAACTGCCTCTTTAACAATACCCCTTAACTCACCTGTAAATCCGGTTCCAAATATGGCATCCACCACAAAATCAGGTTTTTCTATATTTGAATTCCACGGTTCGATATCAATGCCCATCTTCTTGGCAACATCTAAATGTAGCTTTGCTTCATCACTATAGCCTTCATCAAAAAGAGTCACAATCTTCACGGTCAAACCTCTATTAAAGAGAATTCTAGCAAGAGCCAGACCATCTCCTCCATTATTGCCTTTACCTACAAAAATATATATAGACTTATTTTCAAGATTATAGCGAGAAGACATAGCACTATAAATTCCAAGGGCAGCTTCCTCCATTAGGACCACACCAGGAAGTCCAATATCTTCTATCATCCATCTATCTATTTCTCTTGAACCCCAATTACTTAAACCTATCATTATCCAACACCTATTACAAAAGCTAATGCATATTTTTTCTCATGGCTTATAGAAACCTTGAATTCTTTAATACCCATTTTATCCATGGCTAGCTTGGCATCACCAAAAAGAGTTACCATACCTCTATCAAGAACCAGGATATCCTTGGCATCCATTATCGTCACATTTCCAAGTATTTTAATTATACTTTCCTTGACTGCAAATCTAGCAGCCAAATAAGGAAGAGGGTCCTTGTGCTTACAGGCATAATCTATTTCCTTTTGATTAAATGCCAGGGCTCCAAGAGATTCTCTTTCCAAAAACTTCTTCATTCTAATAACTTCAACTATATCTGTTCCTATTCCAATAATTTCCATGCTATCATTTTAACATAAAATCCATGCCAATCAAATGTCCATTATCTTTTAGCCACTTTTTAGCACTTCTATATTCGGGCAATAAGGATTCTACTCTCATCCAAAAGTCTTTACTATGATTTCTAATTTCCATATGAACCAATTCATGAATATATATATATTCAATAACTTCAATTGGAGCCTTAATCAGATTAATATTTAAGTTTATCTTCCCCTTGGAGGTACAACTGCCCCAAATTGTTCTTTGTTTCCTGTAAGTTATGGAGATTGGTTTATTAATATGTCCCCATCCATCAACCATATCCTCTATAATATTAGAGAATTCTTTTTTTAGAAACCTATCAATATTACTTTCACTACCAATAGATATTTCTTGACCATAGACACTTATTTTCTTACCTTCAGTTTTTTTTACAATTAACTCTCTTCCTAAAAGAAGAAACTTGCCACTATCCCTAAATGAATCAGATTTCAACTGTCTTAGCTCATTTTGCCTTAATTTCTCATTGATCCATAGTTGATGTTCCTTTAATTCCAAATCGATTTCAGAATCACTTAAATAATGAGGCGCTCTCACGACCACCTCATTATCCTTAACTATTATACCTATAGATTTCCTTTGACTTCTGACAATTTTAAAATCCAACTTTATTTCTCACTATTCTTTAATGTATCTCTAATTTCTCTAAGTAGAAGAACTTCCTCTCCAATAACATCGGCTACAACCTCTGCCACTTCCTCAGCCACTACCTCTTTCTTCCTCTTCATCTTTGCTAGTAGTTTAATCATAACAAAGATAACGAAAGCAATAATCAGGAAGTTTATAACTGCATTAACAAAAAGACCATAGGCTACTTGAATTCCTCTTATGGTAAAGGTTAAGTCGGAAATATCCACACCACCAGTAATACCACCAATTAAGGGCATTAATATATCTTTGACAAGTGAATCAATAATCGCCTTAAAGGCTCCACCAATGATTACACCAACCGCCAAGTCCATTACATTTCCTCTTGAAATAAATTCCTTGAACTCTACTATAAATTTCTTCATTTTAAATCCTCCAGGTCTTATTCATTTTATTTTTATATTATATTAATATTAAGAAATTATTAAGTAAGTTGCAATACTTTTTGAACTTTGTTATTCTAATAAAAATAAGTAAAGGAAATAAGGCATGAAAACCGACAAACATCTTGAAGAAAAAAGCATCCCAGCCTTATTGTGGCTCTATGCAAGACCATCAATGTTCGTATCTCTTATTGCAGGTCTTTACGGTATAATTGATGGTATTTTTATTGGCCGAAAATTAGGTCCACAAGGTTTAGCAGCTATAACACTCGCCTTTCCAATAACATCACTACTTATTGGAATTGGTGTCTTACTTAGTATAGGCACATCTATTATTATTAATAGAACAATGGCTTCTGGTAACAGGGAGCTAGCTAAGAGCTATATTTATAAAGGTATACATTTGTTTTTAATCATGGCTGTTCTTACAACAGTCAGTGGTTTTTTT
>JBGSJN010000070.1:0-10987 GCA_041741995.1 Bacillota bacterium | reverse complement strand
TATCCTAAAAGCAAAAAAAATGTCAGATGAGGCTGGTTCTTTCTTTCACATGCACCTTTCGGAGAGTGTTTATGAACCTACTTGGTCACTTAATAAATATGGAAAGAGACCTGTTGAAGTTTACGAGGAACTAGGAGTTCTGGATAACAATATATTAGCATCACAAGTAGTACAAATGTCAGAGGAAGAAAAAGAAATATTACTAAAGAAAAATGTCAATATGATTCATATGCCTTTATCAAACTGTGAAGTTGGCGGTGGAATTGCACCATATCCTGATTTTATAGCGAAAAATGGAAATGTAGGATTAGGTTCAGACGGATATATAAATAATTTCTTTGAAATAATGAGAGGTGCTTTCTTAATACATAAGGCTTATAGACAAGATCCTCAAGTTATGAAAGGTAAAGAAGTATTCGATATGGCTACTGTAACAGGTGCTAGAACAATTGGCAGAGATGATCTTGGTAAGATTGAAGTTGGAGCTAAGGCAGATATTATAACTATTGATTTAGACACACCTACTCCAATAAATGAACATAACCTTTATGACCAGTTGATTCTATTTAGAAATCCACAAAATGTAAAAAATGTTTTAGTAAATGGAAAAATTCTGAAAAAAGATGGGAAAATATTAAACGTGGATGTAGAGAAAATTAAAAATGATTTAAGAGTTGTTACTCAAAAACTTTGGGATAAACAATAGGTTAATGGAAGGGAAGATTAAAATGTCATTATTTGAACACAATAATAATAAATATAATGTGATCGGCAAGGATATTAAAAGGGTAGATGGCTTGGAAAAAGTTAAAGGAACAGCCCTATATGCCGCTGATTTGTACAAACAAGATATGCTATATGGTGGTAACGTAAGAATTAAAGAATACCCTGCTAAAATTACTAACATAGATACAAGCTTAGCACTTAGCATTCCAGGGGTAGTTAAAATAATTACTTGCTTTGATACAGAAGCCAAGAAACATAGCTGGGCTGATTATTGCTACATTACAGATGAGGTTAAATTCTGCGGTGATGTTGTAGCTATTGTAGCGGCAGAAACAAAAAAAGCATTGGACCAAGCTATTAAGAGCATCAAAGTTGACTATGAACTTCAAGAAGGTGTTTATACAGTGGCAGATGCCTTAAAAGAAGATGCGCCTATAATAAGAGAAAAAGGTGTCGGCTTAGTTGATGGAATACCTAGTAAAGATAAAAAAGGAAATATTTTTATCGACTCATATTATCCGATTAGAAAAGGTGACGTTGAAGAAGGTTTTAAGAAATCTGATGTAATCATTGAAAGAGAATATACAGTACCATTTATTGATCAAGCGTATATTGAACCTGAAGCATGTATGGTTTATCATGATCCTAAAGATGGCTCCATTACAGGTGAGGCATCGGCACAAAACCCATTCTTTACAAGAAGATACTTGGCTGATGCAAGTGGCTATCCGATGAGTGAATCAAGATTTATTCAAAGAACTTTAGGTGGGACCTTTGGTGGTAAAGAAGAGGGTGTAGGGGTTCAGATCGGTAGAGCTGCAATTCTTCACAAAGCTACTCGAAGGCCTATTAAAATGGTGAATAGCCGTGAAGAGTCACTTATGGATTCTTCAAAAAGACACGCATTTAATTTTAAATATAAAATAGGTGCTACTAAAGATGGGAAAATTCAAGCTATTGAAGGAACTCTTGTTGATAATTGTGGAGCTTATAATAACCAAACCCAATTTATGAATTGGAGAGCTTCTGTACATTCTGCAGGTGTTTATGATATACCAAATGTTAAAACAGATACTTATGGTGTATTTACAAATAACGTTCATGGCGGTGCAATGAGAGGATACAGTTCACCTCAAGTAATATTTGCTCAAGAACAGCTTATGAATGAACTCGCAAAAGAATTGGGAATGGACAATGTTGAATTAAGAAGAAAAAACATAATCAGACAAAACTCGTTAACTGCAACTAGTCAATTGATTACTGAAGAGGTTATCCTTGAAGAGATGATGGATGAGTTATTGAATAGATCCGACTATTATAAAAAGAAAAAAGAATACGAAGACTTTAATAAAACTAGCAAGAACCTTAAAAAAGGCATTAGTCTAGTAACTGTATATAGAGGAGCTGGTCTTGGAGCTGAAGGTGTTGATGCAAATGGTGCATTTATTCAAGCTAATGAAGATGGTTCTCTTATAATAAGTACCGGGATGGCTGAAAACGGGCAAGGTTTGCAAACAGCATATGCTCAAATAGCCGCAGAAGCCCTGGGTGTTACTTTAGATAAGATACATTTCCATAGTGTAGATACTCATGCAATAGCAGATAGTGGTATGACAGTAGCAAGTAGAGGTACAACAATGGGAGCACAGTCAATGAAATTGGCTTCAGAAAAGTTGGCCATGTTATTTAAAGAACATGTAGCACAAAAGTTTTGTACAACTGTAGATAGAATTTCTTGTAAAGATAACTACTACTATGATAATGAAGATAATTTCCCGGCTAATTATTCAAGTGATAAAAGAATTGCCTTTAAGGATATTTGTAATGAAAGACTTTGGGCTGGCCAGCAGTTAGCTGTATATGAATGGTTCAGACCAGCATTGAATCAATATGATCACCACACAGGTCAAGGAACTGCGTTTCCTACTTACACATATAATGTTTGTATATCTGAAGTAGAAGTTGATATAGAAATTGGAGATATAAAAGTTACAAAAGTTACATCTGCCTTAGATTGTGGTAGAGTTATTAATCCTAATATGGTTAAAGGGCAAATGTATGGTGGAATTGTAATGGGTCTCGGTTATGCTATAACTGAAGAAATTGAACTCAATAAAGGCAGGATATTAAATGATAACTTCGATAGTTATATTCTACCTACCTCAATGGATATTCCTGAAATGGATCTTGTGCTATTTGAAAGTGAGACTAAAGAAGGAACATACGGCGCTAAATCAGTTGGTGAACCGGCAACAGAAGCTATTGCAGCATCAATTGCAGGAGCTGTAGGGCATGCTTTAGACAAGAATGTAGATCATTTACCTTGCAGTCTTGAAAGCATACTTAAATATATGGATTAGATGAGGGGAAAAAAATGTTAAATTATTATAGACCTAAAACAATTGAAGAATGCCTTGAATATATTTGCGATAACAGGGTATATATAGCAGGCGGTACTGACTTGCTAGTTGAAATGAAAAATGGACATGATCTTTCAAATAATACAGTAATTGACTTAACTCATATACCTGAATTAGCAGGTGTAAAGAGAGAGTATGGTGAATTTGAAATCATGGCTTGTACAACACATGATGACATTGTGATGAATACAGATATTAATAAATGCTTGAAGGTTTTAAGTAGTGCATGTAGATCAGTTGGTTCACCGCAAATCAGAAATAAGGGAACTTTAGGTGGTAGTATTGGCACTGCATCACCTGCCAGCGATCCGATGCCAGCTTTAATGTTAGCTGATGGTAGAGTTGTAATAATAAATAAAAAAGGTGCTATAAGAGAAGAAAAACTTGAAAACTTTATAGTTAAACCTGGTATTACTACTTTGAAAAAAGATGAGATGATACTTTCAATTAAAGTTAAATCACTTGAAGATTACAAACAAAGCTTCTTTAAAATCGGCAGAAGAAAAGCATTGGCTATTGCAAGACTAAACTTTGCAATTGCAGTTTTAAAAAATGATGATGAAACAATAAAAGATATAAGAATTGTTGTTGGGGCAGCTTTGCCAGTTACTAAAAGATTTTATGACATAGAAAAACAATTGATTGGTAAAAAAATAACTGAGAAAGTTATTGAACAGGTAAGTAAAGAAATATCTGAACAAGTATTAGCTATAGCCGGACCTAGAAAATCAAGTGAATATAAGATACCTGTCATTAGAAATGTAATTAACAGAATGTTAAAAGAGATGGAGGTATAATTATGAGAATGCAATTAAATACAACTGTCAATGATGTAGCTGTAAGCGTTGAAATTGAACAAGATGCAAGATTACTTGATGTTTTAAGAGACCAACTTGGCCTATTAGGAACCAAAGAAGGTTGTGGAGTAGGTGAATGTGGTGCTTGCACAGTAATAATTAATGGTAAGACAGCAAATAGTTGTATAACTTTAGCTGCATCTATGGAAGACTGCGACATAAAGACAATAGAATATTTATCCAAAGATGGTGAATTACATCCGATGCAAGAGTCTTTTATTGATAATTCTGCTTTACAATGTGGATTCTGTACTCCTGGATTTGTTCTTAGTGGAATAAGCTTGTTAGAACGAAATCCAAATCCAACAACTGAGGAAATCAAGGAAGGTCTGTCTGGGAATATCTGCAGATGTACTGGATATGAGCAAATAATAAAAGCTGTTGAAGATGTAAGAGATAAAAAATATAACAAGGACGGTGCAATTAATGAATAAGAATTTCGAAAACGTTGATATTTCAGTTGATTTTGGTGGTGTTAAACTACAAAGCCCATTTATAGTATCATCAGGACCTTTAACTTATGCTGCTGAAGGTATGATTTTAGCTCACGAAATGGGAGCTGGAGCAGTTGTTACTAAAACAATCAGAATCAAAAGAGCCTTAAACCCTGTAACTCACATAGGAATATTGAATAATGACTCTTTAGTTAACTGTGAAAAATGGGCTGACTCAGCTCCTGAAGTTTGGTTCGAGAGAGAAATTCCTATGGCTAAAAAAGCTGGTTGTGTAGTTATTGCCAGTGTTGGTCATACATTAGAAGAAGCAGAAGCAATTGTAGCCCCTGCTGAAGCAGCTGGAGCAGATTTCATCGAATTGGTTTCATATACTGAAACAGATATGCTTCCTATGTTAGAAGCTACTATAGCTAGAGTTAAAATTCCGATTATCTGTAAATTATCAAGTAATTATCCAGCTTGGAAAGATCCTGTTGAATGTGCTAGAAAATGTATAGAAATCGGTAAAGCTCACAATCACAAGGTTCTAATTGCGGCAATTGACTCTATTGGACCTGTTTTATCAGTTGATGTTTATAATCCAGGACCAAAACTTGGATCTGATAACGGTTATTCTTGGATGTCTGGAGGCGCAATCAGACCAGTATCTATGAGAATCAATTATGAAATAATGAAAATGGATAGAGATATCATTTCTTATGGAATAGGTGGAGTTACAAAAGCTGAAGATGCCTTGGAATATTTAATGGTTGGTACAACTGGCGTAGGTATTTGTTCTATACTTATCATTAAAGGTATGGAATATCTCAACAAAGTTGTTCTTGATTTGAAAAAGAAAATGGCTGAACTTGGCTACAGTAACATTGCTGAATTAAGAGGTGCTGCAATTGATGGTATAAGTAGTAAAACTGCTGATGAACCTACAGTTGGAGAACAAGAAAATGATGTAGAATCTGATGCTAAGTTACAATTTACTTTCAAAGAAGAGATTTGCATCAAGTGTAATAAGTGCGTAAATATTTGCTCTTATGATGCAAGAACATTAAAATTCCCAGTAATGAAAGTTGATAGAGACTTGTGCAGAAACTGTGGAGCTTGCTCATCAGTCTGCCCTACAAGAGCCTTAACTAGTGAAGTTGTTAGAAAGTTCACTGTTACTGATGAACTGCAAAATTATGTTGGATATTTTAGTTAATAGTTTAATAAATTATAAATAAGTACAAGAAAATCAAAATATTGATATTAGGGTTAATTAAATAGAAGCCGTAAAATACGGCTTCTATCCCCAAACATCAGAAAGTTTCTGAAAATGTTTTCATAAACTAGATTTAATGGTAGAATAGAATAAAGAGATAATAAGAATAAAGCAGGAAAAAATGTTGAGGCACAAAATTTAGAATGTACTTCAACTTAAATAGATAATATTGAGGCGATAGGCACTAATTGTAAAAAGCCTATTATATAAATGGATATCCAAGTAATTCTTGGAATATAGGAAGGTGAACATATGACAGAATGTAGATTAACCATTAACAAAAAAGAGTATAGTGTTCAAGTTGAAGAAAAGTGGACTTTGCTTTATGTATTAAGAGAGGTTCTTGGCTTAACAGGAACCAAGGAAGGTTGTGGAACATCAGATTGTGGAGCTTGTAAGGTTTTAGTTGATGGAAAAGCATTAAATTCATGTTCTTTACTCGCACTTAAAATGGTTGGCAAAGATATTACAACTATTGAAGGATTAGGTTCAAGTGATAAACCACATCCAATTCAAGAAGCTTTTGTTGAAGCTGGAGCTGTTCAATGTGGCTTTTGTACTCCAGGGATGGTTATTTCAACTAAAGCACTTCTTGATGAAAATAACGACCCTACAGAAGAGGAGATTCGAGAAGGGCTATCCAAAAACCTTTGTAGGTGTACTGGTTATGTGAAAATAGTAGATGCAGTAAAATTATCTGTAAAAAAACTAAAGGAGATGAAATAGATGAGTAAAATAATTGGATCAAAGACTCCTATTGATGATTCTTTAGCTAAAGCAACAGGGGAAGCTATTTATACAACTGACATAAGTCTAGCAAATATGTGTTATGGCAAATTGATTTTATCAACAATTGCTTTTGGTAAAGTAAAATCTATCGACTTTAGCGAAGCTTTAAAAGTTTCCGGAGTTATTGATGTATTAACATACAAAGATTTTCCTGATGAAAAATACAATAGTGCATTAAGATTTAAGGGTCATGGCATATTAAAAACTGAAACTGTAATATCTGAAACCGTGAGATTTGTTGGAGACAGAATAGGGATTATTATAGCAGAAAGTTTGAAAATTGCTGAAAAAGCTTTAAAACTTATAAAAGTTGAATATGAAGAATATAAGCCTTTGATAGATGAAGAAGAGGCGGCTGTTTCTGAAATTAAATTACATGAAGGCATAAATAATAAGGTTGGGACTATAGCTACTGGTGCAGAAGCCGATATAGTTTCAAATTTAATTGAAAAAGCTGATTTTATATTTGAAGATAAAATAAAAATACCAATGGTAAATCATGTATCTATAGAGACGTTTAGTGTTATTGGAGATTATAGAAGTAAGAAAGTTACAGTTTACGCTTCAACCCAAAATTCTTTCGCTGTGAGAGTATTGATATCAGATGTGTTTAATATGCCATTAAATAAAGTAAGAGTAATACAACCGACCCTAGGTGGTGCTTTCGGTGGTAAATTAGAAGTTGTTACAGAATTAGTTGCTGCTGGAGCATCAATGAAAGTTGGAAGACCAGTTAAGATTATTCTAACAAGAAAAGAAAGCATGATTGCTTCAAGAACTAGAAATGGAGCAACTATCGAGGTTAAGTCAGGTGTAAATAAAGATGGAACAATATTAGCTACAGATTATAGAATCTTAATAAATACTGGTGGATATGTTGGATCAGGCATGAATGTAATTGGGGCTATGAGCCACAAATTATTGAAAATGTTTAAATATCCTTTGAGATACACAGGCAGCCCAGTAGTAACCAATACACCAATTGCTGGAGCAATGAGAGGTTATGGTTCACCACAAGCTTTCTTGGGTATGCATATTCATCTTGACAAAATTGCTAAATCATTAGGTTTAGATCCTGTCGAAATGCTAATGAAGAATATATACGATAATAAAGAAGTGGATATTCTAACATTTGGCAATCCAGAAATAAAGGCTTGTCTCAATAGAGGTAAAGAACTATTTGATTGGGAAACTAAGAAAAGTGAAATAAAAGAATTCAATAAGAATAACCCTGGTTTGTTAAGAGGCGTTGGTGTAGGTATTGGAGCACATGGAAGTGGTGTTTATCCAGCACATCAAGATTGTGTGAACTTACTACTTAGGTTAAACGAAGATGGTACTTTTAATTACTGGTCTGCAAGTCATGATATGGGTAATGGTTCACTGACAGCACAAAAGATTATTATGTCAGAAGTTCTAACAACTGATGTTATTGACATAGAATCAACTCAAGTTAATACAGAAACATGTCCATGGAATTTAGGTGACTATGCTAGTAGAGGAGTTTTTGTTGAAGGACAAGGTTCATATAAGTTAGCAGCTGCAATGAAGGATTTGATACTTGAGACATCTGTATTGATGTTTAAAGTACATAAAGAAGCCTTAACTATTAAGGATAAAAAAGTATGGCTAGATAATAAGGCTTTAGGAAGCTTTGGAGAAATTGCTATGTATGCACAAACAACCCTGCAAAAAGAGTTGACAGTGCTAATTGACCATCATTCTATAGCTGGTAGAACTTCATATGGCGCACATTTTGCAGAAGTTGAGGTTGATAAAGTAACTGGTGGTATAAAAGTAATTGATTATGTAGCTGTTCATGATTCAGGAACTGTCATCAATAGATATGGTATTGAGGGACAACTTGAAGGTGGTATTCATATGGGTATTGGATATGCTTTATCAGAGAAAATGACTTTTGATGATAAAGGCAACTTATTGGAAAACAATTTGAAGAAGTATCATGTTTTTAAAGCTAATGAAATGCCGAAAATAAAAGTAGATTTTATTGAAACTGGAGATAATGGTGGTCCATTTGGGGCTAAGAGTATTTCAGAATGTGCTACTGTTCCATCAGCTCAAACAATAATTAATGCAGTTGCAGACGCGATTGGCGAACATACAACACATATACCAATCAGTAAAGAAGAGGTATTAAATATCATAAACAAATAGTTACGATGGTATTGAAATAGAGGAAAATTGAAATATTATTGACAGGAGGGTTAATGATGCTAAAAATTTTAGGAATTTCAGGCAGTCCAAGAAAAGGGGCGACACTGTTTGCCTTAGAAACAGCTTTGGAAGAAGCTAAAAGAATTCCAGGTGTTGAAACTGAAATCTGGAGTGTAAGAGGTAAAAAGATAGGTTTTTGTGTACATTGTGATGCATGTGTAAGAGATAACGTTATGTGTATTATCAAGGATGATCTTCAAGAGTTGGAATCGAAGATCTTAGAAGCTGATGCAATAATTGTTGCTTCACCAGTTTACGACATGAATGTTAGTGCTCAATTACAAGCAGTCTTCAATAGACTAAGACCAATTTATTTAGTACACCCAGGAAAATTGCAGAATAAAGTTGGAGCTGCAATTTCAACAGGTGGAACAAGACATGGTGGACAAGAAATTGTCAACATGAATATTTTGAATTTCTTCCTTATGCATGAGATGTTTGCTTTTGGTGGACTAGGAGGCTGTTATAACGGCGGAACAGTTTGGACAAGAGACAAAAAAGCACAAGGAGTAATTGATGATGAAGTAGGCTATGATCAAGTTAAAAGACTTGGTTTAGGATTAGCCGAAGCAGCATTAGCAGCTAAATATGGCCGTGAAAAATGGCTTGAAATGAAAGCTGAATACGAGAAAAACTTTGCTATAGAGAAGTCACCTTTGAGAGATCACTAGAAACTATTAGTTACTGAAGTGGTTATTAGCGGAATTACGAAGTTAAGAACGTGCAAGAATTATTGAAAAGAACATTGGATGTAAATGAGATGACGGCGGTCTTGAAAATTTATTTTCATAATCAAGTTTATATTAGATTTCTTTTAGTAGCATGTTCAATTGCTTCTAATAAAGAATTAGAAAATTAAAGACTATTAACTCAAATTAAAGTAAAATCAAGAACTTAAGTGTATTAATGAATTATCCTTGAAATACTTAATTTGTTATTGGACCTAAAGTAGAATTCATAATTATTTATTCTGAAGGTTGTAAAGTCAATATCAAGGTTTAGCAACATTATGAAAATTCATATGAGTATTATAGAAAGGTCATAAGTTTTTTATTCATTTGCAAATGGTATGTAAGATTTATAAAATTCAAAAAAATGTAGAAATTGGAACTGGTAAAAATGCAAGCCAGACAGTACAAATGTACATCATCTGCCAAATAGAATTGATTTTTATCATACCAAATAAGTGGATATAGAGCAAAAGATAACAAACAAAGCAATAGAGGAAGATTGACGTTAACTTATGAATTGAAAAAAGTTCAGCTAAACATCTTAACTTAAATTGTGGGTTAATAATTACCAAATAATGAATCTTTTTAGAATTTTCAAGGGACTTTTGTATATAAAAGAGCAATAAGCGCTCTCTAAAAATCAAATTATGGAGGAAAAAATTATGAAAAAAGGATTAATACTTGTACTAGCAATCTTTGCAGCAATCGCATTAGTTGGTTGTGGCAAAGCAGCAGAAGAAAAAGAAAGTTTAAAAGTTGCAGTTGCCTTAACTGGTGCTAAAACTGATGGCGGTTGGAATCAAAGTGCCTATGAAGGTCTTGTGAAGATTGAAAAGGAACTAGGCGCAGAAATTAGCTTTAATGAGAATACTCAAGCGGCTGATTATGAAAAAATCTTAAGAGAATATGCAAAAGCTGGTAACGATGTAGTTATCGGACACGGCTTCCAATTCTCTGATGGAGCTTTAAAAGTTGGAGAAGAGTTTCCAGATGTTACATTTATTGTTACAAGCACAAATATAACTAACAATGTAAATGTTGGATCATTAAACAACAACTATTTACAAGCTGGTTTCTTAAAAGGAGCTTTAGCAGCATTAATGACTAAAACTAATGTTGTTGGAGGAATCGGCGGAGCAGACATTCCACCAATTCAAAACGATATGAAAGGTTTTGTTGCTGGAGCAAAATACGTAAACCCTAACATCAAAGTAGTAACAGCTATAACTGGTGATGGAACTGATGCTAATAAAGCAAAAGAACAAGCTTTAACATTTGTTGGACAAGGTGCAGATATTCTAATGGCTAATGCTAACGCAGCAAGCAGAGGAGTACATCTAGCAGCTGAAGAAAAAGGTATTTATTCACTAGCTTCTATTGCTGCTGAGTATGATACTTTTAATAAAGGCTTGATTGCTTGTTCAATAGCAGATATGGCTACAGCTATATTCCAAGCTGTTGAGAGCATTGACGAAGGAACTTATAAAGCACAATTCCAATTGATGGGAATTAAAGAAGG
>JBGSJN010000069.1:0-21537 GCA_041741995.1 Bacillota bacterium | reverse complement strand
TCTTCGTTGTGTATCCGTGACCTCTTTCGAGATCTGACTCTTTACTTTACATTGACGTTGTTTCTTTAATTCTTCTTCTTCTATTGTTCAGTTTTCAATGACCTTGCTACCGTCTTCATTTGGTCGCTTTAATAGTATAGCCTTTTACCACCCCAAGGTCAACCCTATTTTGAAAATTAATTTGCTTTTTTCTGTATAAATTATGAAATAAAAAATGGAGAATCAAAATGATTCTCCATTATAAGTCAAAAACACTAATTACCTGTAGGTAAAAGGGCTTCAACTCTTGCTCTATATGCTGTATCTACTAGATCAAGACCATAAACACTTAATATTTTATCATCTAGACTTAAGCTAATATTTTCTCCACCTTTAGATCCTTTTAAATACTCGAGATAAACCGATTCTAAAAGCAAATCGTAATTCATAATAATTCTTGGCACCTCTATACCATCAATGCCTCCACCATAAGTGGTGAATAAATATGCCCGATCACCCAAAACCGTCTCAAAAGAAGAAGAATAAAACATTAACCCAGCTATCCCTATATTATTACCTTTGAACTTATCAACAACACCCGTAAATGTGTCATCACTTTTTAGAAGAAACTCCATTACAGGGGTTTGACTATTAACTTCCCTGACTCCTTTTAAAAACCCATCATAATAGTTGGCCCCCATTTCGTTTTGAACATAGGCTATCCCATTATTTTTGTTTTCATTAAAACCTGCTGCTAAAACACCTGCAATATAACCTATATTATCAACAGGAAGTGTATAGGACAAAACATTATCCTCACTAACTTCGCCACCAATACAAACAAATCTAGTATTCACATAAGAAGGAGCTACATCGAGCATTGGTTCCTGGAACATACTTCCAATGCCAATAACTAGATCATATTCCTTTTTACCATAGCTGTTTAACAGAAAACCTGCATTACTCTCATTTTTAATATTATCATTGTAGGCAATTTCAACCCCATATTTATTTTCTAAGGCTTTTAAAGCATTGTAGCCATAATAACCTTCAGTATCCTTGTCATCTGGTGAACTCATAAGAAGAAGGCCCACTTTAACCGGACCTTCATCTTCTTTATTAATCATCCCACATCCTGTTGTAAACAACATAAAAACAAAGATAGTAACTATTAAACCAAAACTTCTTTTTTTCATATTATCCCCTAAAAGTGAAAATTACCGTCTGCCAATGTCTTGTACATATGATATTTCTCCTTGGCATTTTTTTCCGCAGCGTCAAACAGATGTTCTGCCAATTCTTTATTTACACCTATCAAAGACGTATATCTAGTTTCATGACTTAAGAATTCCTTGAAAGGCTTGGTAGGTTTTGGAGAATCTAAAGTAAATGGATTTTCTCCTGTCAACTTTCGATCAGGGTTATAGCGATATAAATGCCAATATCCTGACTCAACTGCATCTTTTTCTCTTTTCATAGTATCTACCATACCACCTTTGATTCCATGACTAATACATGGAGCATAGGCTATTATCAAAGAAGGTCCTTTATAACTCTCCGCCTCTTGTAATACCTTCATGAAGTGATTCTTATTTGCACCTATCGCTACTTGGGCCACATAAATATGACCATAAGTCATCTGCATCAGGCCAAGATCTTTCTTTCTAATAGCCTTCCCTCCTGCAGCAAACTTAGCAGTCGCACCTAAAGGTGTTGCTTTAGAAGATTGACCACCTGTATTAGAATATATTTCAGTATCAAAAACTAATACATTAACATCCTTACCAGAAGCTAAAACATGATCAAGCCCACCAAAACCTATATCATAAGCCCAACCATCTCCACCAACTATCCAGATTGATTTCTTAGACATCAAATAATCACAAGCTATAATATTGTCTACAAGCACCTTTTCATCTTGAGGGAATACCCCCTCTTCCAACGCTAACACCAATTTCTTGGAGGCGTGTCTTGAACCGGTTGTATCCTTATAATTTTCCAACCAATTTTCAATAGCAAATTTTATTTCTCTATTAACTTTCATATCTTTAAGTTTTTTTAAAAGTTTCTTGATTTTTCGTCTTCTTTGCGTTACGCCCATCAATATCCCAAGTCCAAATTCAGCATTATCTTCAAATAAGGAATTTGCCCAAGCTGGACCCTTACCTTCACTATTAGTGCAATAAGGGGTTGAAGGTGCAGATGCTCCCCAGATAGAAGAACAACCTGTTGCGTTGGCTATAATCATTTGATCCCCATAAAGCTGAGTCGCAACTTTGATATATGGAGTTTCACCACAACCTGCACAAGCACCTGAAAACTCAAGATAAGGTTGCAAGAATTGACTGCCTTTAACAGTATCTTTATCAACTCTATCTCTTTTTATACTAACTTTCTTCAACATATAGTCCCAATTATCTTGTTCATGAAGTTCATCTTTTAAAAGACTCATTTCCAAGGCACCAGTCGGACATGTGTGAACACAGTTCTCACAACCGGTACAATCAAGAGGACTGATTTGTATTTTGTATTTAAGTCCATTGAGTTCCTTGCCTTTTGGTTCTAACAAGGTCCCTTTAAAGGATTTTCTCTCTTCATCATCTAAAAGAAATGGTCTTATAACTGAATGAGGACAGACAAATGAACACTGATTACACTGAATACACTTTTCAGCTAACCATTTAGGCACTTTGTTAGCTATACCTCGTTTTTCATAAGCAGCTGTACCAAGAGGGAAATGACCATCCTCACGTCCAATAAATGCGCTCACAGGTATGGCATCACCTTTTTGTGCATTCATAGGGGCACAGACATTTTTTATAAAGCTTGGAGTTTCAATCAATGTGGCAGCCACATCCTCTGAATCTTTCCAGCTATCAATGACTTCCACTTCGATTAAAGAACTTAAGCTTAAATCGACAGCTTCCTTATTTATCCTAACTATACTCTCGCCCTTTTTAACATAGGTCTTTGCAATTGAATCCTTCAAAAGTCGAATCGCTTCTTCAATTGGAAGAACCTTTGATAACTTGAAGAATGCAGCTTGCATGATCATATTAGTTCTATTACCAAGACCAACATCTTCAGCAATTCCTAAAGCATTGATTATATAAAACTTAATCTTTTTATCATAAAGTTGCCTCTTTATATTGGCAGGTAGTTTGCTATCTATTTCATCCTTGGTCCATGGAGTGTTCAGCAAGAAAACCCCACCTTCTTTGATGCCTTCCAAGACATCATATTGTCTTAAATATGACCTTTGGGAACATGATACAAAATCAGCAGAATCAATCAAATAAGTTGATTTGATTGGTTCCACCCCAAATCTCAAATGAGATACTGTTACTCCTCCTGATTTTTTACTATCATATGAAAAATATGCCTGTACAAAAAGCTCTGTATTATCACCAATAATCTTAACAGCTGACTTGTTAGCACCAACTGTTCCGTCTGATCCTAAACCAAAGAATTTGCAGTTAATAGTACTTTCTGGTATTGTATATATCTTATCTATTGAATCCAATGACTTATAAGTAACATCATCAATAATGCTAATTGTGAAATCATTTTTCATTTCCCCCGCTAAATTATCGTAAACCGCTTTTAAATCAGAAGGGTTTACATCTTTCGAGCCTAATCCATATCTACCACCAATTATTTTAGGTGTTTTATCCATACCATAAAATACAGATCTAACTTCTTGATACAAAGGTTCACCTAAGGCCCCAGGTTCTTTCGTTCTATCTAAAACTGCAATTCTTTCTACTGATGCAGGTATCGCATCCATGAGAAACTCTTTAACAAAAGGTCTAAATAGATGTACTTTAAGGACACCTGTTTTTTTCCCTTGCTTATTTAAATAATCAACAGTTTCTTCCAAGGCCTGAGTCACAGATCCCATGGCTATAACAACATCAGTAGCTTCTGGGTGACCATAGTATACAAACGGGCTATATTTTCTTCCGGTAACTTCAGTGACTTTATCCATGTATTCTACAATTATCCCAGGCAATCTATCATAAAACGAATTGGCAGCTTCTCTGTTTTGGAAGAAAATATCAGGATTTTGAGCAGTACCTTTAACCACTGGTCTTTCAGGGTTCAAGCCTCTACTTTTAAAATCAATATATTCATCATAAGGTAAGAAACTCCTATATTCTTCTTCCTCTAAAACCTCTACCTTCTGTATCTCATGCGATGTTCTAAATCCATCAAAAAAGTTAACAAATGGAAGGCTACCTTTGATAGCTGCCATATGAGCAACAATAGACAGATCCGCAACTTCCTGAACACTACTAGAACACAACATAGCAAATCCTGTTTGTCTACAAGCCATAACATCAGAATGATCTCCAAAAATTGATAAAGCATGTGTAGCTAAACTTCTAGCAGTTACATGAAAAACTGCCGGTAATAATTCACCGGCTATTTTATACATATTTGGAATCATAAGTAATAAACCTTGTGATGCAGTAAATGTAGTTGTTAAAGCACCAGCAGACAAGGAACCATGAACAGCTCCTGCCGCTCCACCTTCAGATTGCATTTCCGTAACTCTAACAACTTGTCCGAAAATATTCTTTCGGCCTTTTGCAGCCCATTCATCTACATTTTCAGCCATGTTTGATGATGGCGTAATTGGATAGATAGCTGCTACATCAGTGTAATGATAAGCAACATGTGCCGCAGCACCATTTCCGTCAGTTGTTATTTTGATTTTTCCCATTTTTTTCCTCCTGTACGACATACTCGTCCATTTTATTATAGCCCTTAGTAATCATACCCTCTTAAATCCTTTTGTTATTAATCTCAAATATATATCTTAGTTTTCCATATTCTTTCTAATTGCCCTTAAAAATTCGAAAGTCTCTAATATCTTAACATTGTCTAATGTAGACATCAAACCAAGATCCTTTGTCATTAAACCATCTTCTATCGTTTTTATAGCAGCTGTTTCAAGTTTATCAGCAAATAAAATCAATTCAGTCTCGTTATCTATTTGCCCTCTTTTTCTTATAGCACCTGACCAGGCAAAAATTGTTGCCATTGAATTAGTTGATGTTTTTTCACCCTTCAAATGTTGATAATAGTGTTTAGTAACGGTACCATGTGCGGCTTCGTACTCATAATAACCATCAGGAGATACTAAAACCGATGTCATCATGGCTAAACTCCCAAAAGCAGAAGCAACCATATCACTCATTACATCTCCATCATAATTCTTGCAGGCCCAAATCATACCCCCTTCTGAACGTATAACTCTAGCAACAATATCGTCAATCAAGGTATAGAAATATTCAATACCAGTATCCTTGAATTTCTGTTTGTATTCTTTATCGAAAATTTCCTGGAATAAATCTTTGAAGTGATGATCATATTTTTTTGAAATTGTATCTTTTGTACCAAACCATAAATCTTCTTTAACATCCAAGGCATAATTGAAACAACTTCTAGCAAAGCTTTCAATTGATGAATCAAGGTTATGCATTCCTAGAAGAACACCATTACCTTTGAATTTGTGTACCAATATCTTATCTTCCTTGCCATCTGCCCCCTTGAAACTTAAGAAAGCATCACCAGCTCCATCTGCAATTAACTCTACATCCTTATATATATCCCCATAAGCATGACGGGCAATAGTTATAGGTTTTTTCCAGGTTCTAACAAATGGTTCAATACCCTTTACAACTATTGGAGTTCTAAAAACTGTTCCATCTAATAATGCTCTGATAGTCCCATTTGGACTTTTCCACATTTCCTTTAAATCATATTCCTTAACCCTTTGGGCATTTGGAGTTATAGTGGCACATTTTACTGCTACCTTATGTTTTTTTGTGGCTAAAGCTGCTTCAACTGTAACTTGATCGTTAGTTTCATCTCTATTCTTTAGACCTAAATCATAATACTCTGTATTTAATTCAATAAAAGGCTTTATTAGTTCTTCCTTGATTCCATCCCAAATGACTCTGGTCATTTCGTCTCCATCTATTTCAACAATTGGATTACTCATTTTAATTTTGCTCATACCCTACTCCTTTATAGTTCTTTTCTATCTTCAAATGCATACATTAAAGTCATTTCATCGGCAAATTCCAATTCACCGCCTATTGGTAGACCGTGAGCTATTCTAGTTGCCTTAATTGAGAATGGCTTTAGAAGTCTTCCAAGGTACATGGCCGTCGCCTCACCTTCAACGTTGGAATTGAGGGCTAGAATCACTTCTTCATAACTGCCTTTATCCAACCGTTCCAACAATTCTTTGATTCTTAAATTGTCGGGTCCAATATTTCTTCCAGGTGATAATGAACCTTCAAGCACGTGGTAGTAACCTCTGAAGTTGCCCGCTTTTTCTAATGCGATTACATCTTTAGCTGTCTCCACTACACATATAATACTTTTATCTCTTGTAGAATCCTGACATATTCTACAGGGAATATCATCAGTTATGCTAAAACAGATAGGACAACGTTTAATATTTGCTTTAGCATCTATCAAGGCTCTTCCTATACTTGCTACTGCATCTTCATCCATATCTAATATTGAATAAGCTATTCTTTCAGCACTTCTTGGACCAATACCAGGAAGTCTTTTTAATTCTCCTATTAAATTAAGTAATGGTTTAATATGTCCAATCATGCTAAACCTACATGCCTGGGAGACCAAGGCCTCCAGTAACAGAACTCATTTCTTTTTCCTGTATGCTTTTTGCTTTTTCTATGCTCTCACGCATAGCTGCCAGTACTAGGTTCTCCAATAATTCAACATCATCCGGATCTACTACATCCTTGTCTATGGATACAGATTTTACAGATAGATCAAGTGCTATGACTACTTTTACAGCACCGCCACCACTTGTTATTTCTATTGTTCTTTCTTTAAGTTCATCTTGTTTTTTCAACATATCCTGTTGCATTTTTTTTGCTTGTTGCATTATTTTTTGCATATTTCCAAAACCCATTTTATTCACACTCCTACTTGATTATACAGTTAAAATTATAACATAAAAGGGGATAGTTATAAACAACTATCCCCTTTACTTGACTTAATTTAAAAATTATTCAACTTCTTGTTGTTGCATCTTTTCTAATTCGATTTCAAATAATTCTAAAACTTCCTTTTGTAATGTCTGGCGAGCTTCAGTACTAATTGGGTGGAAAATGTCCTTGTAGTCACCCTCTTTTAATTTCTTTGAAGGCATCGCTATAAAATAGCCTTCTTCACTTTTTAGTACTTTAATTCCATGGATTACATAAGCATCATCCAAGGTAACTGAAACTACAGCTCGAACTTTACTGTCCTCCTCATAGCCTTTGCGAATTCTAACATCTGTAACTTTAGCCATTTATTTCTCCTTTTCTCTGATTAATTCTTTCATCTTGAACATAACTAACCAAAAATATACAAACATGTATATTTAGTACATGTTTATAATAACTTAATTTAAAGAAAAATAAACAATATTCTCGTTAATATATCATAAAATAATTTTATATTACAAATACAGCTGAACCATACTGTTTAAAGGATGTAGTATACACATCATCATATTTCGCCTTAAATGAATCATAAAGTAAATTTATCACATCATCACTGCCAAAAGCAAAACAGGTTGGACCGCTGCCACTCATCAATGCATAATCACACTTTTCAAGCATTTTTTCTAGTATCGAATGAACCTCTGGATAGAGCTTGGTAGTTACTTTTTCCAAATCATTGTGTAAATATTTTTTATAGTCACTATTACTTTCTATCGACTTAATCATCAACTCTGTATAATTCGGTGCATTTTCTTTTAAAACTTCATCGAATTTTTGATAGATTAATCTTGTGCTTGCTCCAAAATCAGGCTTAACTATCAATAGCTTTTCCATTACTGGAGACAATATACTGTTTACTTTTTCCCCTCGACCTTCAACTAAAGCAGTATCACCAAGTAAGCAAAAAGGAACATCAGAACCAATACTAGCACCTAACATCATTAATCTGTCCATTGATAAATCCAATTTCCATAGTTCATTCAATCCTATTAATGTTGCTGCAGCATCTGCACTGCCTCCAGCTAACCCAGCTTCTATAGGTATATTCTTTTCTAAATAGATATTGGCTCCAACTATTGTTTGTGTATATTCTTTTAAAACTACAGCAGCTTTATATATTAGATTATTTTTATCATATTTTAACTTATCATTATTACCAGAAAGGTGAATGTCTCCATCATCGCTACTATCAAAGTATAATTTGTCATGAAGTTCAACATTTTGCATAATGCTTCTTATTTCATGATAGCCATCTTCTCTTAGACCAAGAACTTCAAGTGTTAGGTTTATTTTTCCATAAGCTTTTACTTTGACCATAGCTTTAAGTTCTCCTCTACATATTTATAAGGACCCAATATATCTTTGATAATAACAGAAAATTCTTTCGTCAAACTTATATATTCATCGGTATCATTTGCGAAAAGCACATTACTGATTTCTAAATAATCTGAACTTATTCGTGACATTTTCATCTCATCTTTTAAATACTGAAAATACTGTAGATAATTAGGCATTGGGTAATCTACTTCACTTAACAACAAGTAAGGAATACTACATAAATCAAATGTTTCACCATTAGTATAATTTGAGCCTTGATTGTAGTTATCCCAAATCATCAAATCTCCACTATTAACTTTTTGATTCAATTCCATCTTAGAATCTTGAGCATCTAAATATCCCAAATCGTAATATATTTTGTTTTCAACCCCTAAAGTAGGTAGATTATCACTATATAGAAGCACGATTGTTGGTTCTTTTGTATCTAGTATTATTTGATATAATATCGCGAGTTGATCATCAAGTGTTTTTAAATCTTGCAAGTATCTATCAATTGTATTCTCTTCATACTTATTTTCTAGAACATTTAAGTGTGAATAAATAAAAACAGGCTTATTTTTTTCTATGGAAATTGTCAATTGATTTTTGATTTCTGTTAGAACATCAGTTGATGTACCTTGTCCTAAATCATCTTTACTGATAAATTTATCGAAGCTAAGTTTTTTATAGAAATCATTTCTATCATTTTTTTCATAAGGTAATATGCTCAGGCTGTCATAACCTTGTTTAGACAATATTCCTCCTAAGCTAATAGTTCCTTCCCTAGTATTACTTGCTCTTACTTGAGATTCATTAGGATTAAACTCAACTGGTAAACCTGCAAGCACTTCAAATTCAATATTCAGGTTATCATTTTGTTTTGTAGATAAATCAACAATGAATTTTGATGCTTCTGTATAAGTGTTGTTATAATTGTTCAAAGCATCGACTTTTGAATTCATAATTCTTCCTAAATCTACAAAATTGTTCAGCTGTAACAATATAATATTAGGTTTAGTTATCGGTTGATCTTTTTCGATCTCTACTTTTTCCATTATTTTAGCTATTTCATCCTTATCAGGATATTTTATATTGTCCTTGCCGAAGAAACCGTTATTAAAAAAAACTATTACACCTAATTTATCAATATTAGATAAAGTTGTCCTTGATGTTGATATTAATGGCACAATCAATTGAGAAAATATCATAAATACTAAAAATGCAACAGTTGCAACAATTTTTCTAAACTTCAATCCTACTTTCCACTGATACATAAAATAAATACATACATATAATAAAGGCATGAATAGCAAAAGCATAATTATAAAAGGTATGAAAGTACTTATGTTTGCATTCTGTATCAATCCGAGTTCATTAAATATTCCCAGATTATTTAAAGCAAGACCTGTTTCTCCTTGAGTTATTGTAAACCTGTTACCTAGTGCAATAATTACCCCAATCACATTCAGCACAGAAAAGCTAACCCATCTATTTTCGAAAAATAACCAAAGGACAAAGGAAAATCCGGTTATTATCAAATAAGATAGAAAAAAAGTATAAGGATTCATAAGTGTATTTACAAAACCTTTTATTACACTTCCAAAACCCAGAAATTGTATAATAAAAATATATATGGCAGGGTAAATAAACCAAAGAACTTTAGGTAAGTTTCCATTTACTTTTCGCTTACTTCCAGGTTTGGTTCTTAATCTTGCTTTTTTTACATAACCAATATTTTTTCTCATTTTAACACCTATGTTCTAAATTATATCAGATATTCCACTCACTATAAATTAGTTTTTAACTCAAATATTAAATCTCTTAATTCAGCAGCTTCTTCAAACTTCATGTCTTTAGCTTTTATAGCCATTTCTTTTTCAAGATTCTTAATCATAGCCAACATTTCTTTTTTCTTCAGTTTTGCCGCTGGCTTTCTATTAACTTGATCACCTTTGTATGTAATCTCTAGAATATCTCTAACATTCTTAATGATTGTTTTTGGTACGATATTGTTTTTATGATTGAATTCATCTTGTATCTTTCTTCTCCGATTGGTTTCTTCAATGGCTTTTGCCATAGAATCAGTAATTTTGTCACCATAAAGAATAACTTTACCTGAACTGTTTCTTGCTGCACGGCCTATAGTTTGAATCAATGACCTTTCTGATCTTAAGAAACCTTCCTTGTCTGCATCAAGTATTGCCACTAATGATACTTCAGGCAAGTCTAGGCCTTCTCTTAATAGATTGATACCAATTAGTACATCAAAAACACCAAGTCTTAAGTCTCTGATTATTTCCATACGCTCTAAGGTTTTTACTTCGCTATGTAAATACCTGACTTTTAGTCCTGCATTTTCAAAATATGCACTTAAGTCTTCTGCCATTTTTATTGTAAGGGTAGTTACAAGAACTCGTTCTTTTTTTATTATCCTCTTATTTATCTCTTCCTGCAAATCATCAACTTGATGTTTGGTAGGTCTTACTTCTAACTCTGGGTCTAAAAGACCTGTCGGTCTAATAATTTGTTGCACGAAATTACTACTATGCTCAAGTTCATATTTTCCAGGTGTTGCAGAAGTGTAGATTATCTGATTTATTTTTCCTTCAAATTCTATAAATGATAAAGGTCTATTATCAAGTGCAGACGGTAGTCTAAATCCATAGTCAACTAAGACTTGTTTTCTTGACCGGTCTCCTGCATACATTCCCCCCACTTGCGGTATTGTAACATGTGACTCATCGGCAAAAATTAAGAAATCATCTGGAAAATAATCTATTAACGTATTAGGCATTTCTCCAGCTTCCTTGCCGGTTAAATGTCTTGAGTAATTTTCTATCCCAGAACAATGTCCTATTTCCTGTATCATTTCTAAATCATGCAGCGTTCTTTCTTCAAGTCTTTGGGCTTCAACTAATTTGTTGTTGTCCTTGAAATACTTCAACCTATCAACAAGTTCAGCTCTAATATTCTCCATAGCCTTATTTAATTTTTCTTCGGAAACAATATAGTGACTAGCTGGAAAAACAGCTAAATGTTTAAGATTCCCTAAAACCTCACCTGTCAAGATATCAAATTCTAAAATCTTTTCAATCTCATCACCAAAAAGTTCAATTCTATACCCTTGCTCAGATAAACTGGCTGGGATTATTTCAATCACATCGCCCCTTAGTCTAAAAGTGTTTCTTATGAAATTCATATCGTTTCTTGTATATTGTATATCAACAAGCTTACTAACAATTTCTTCTCGAGAAATATTTTGACCTTCTCTGATTGATAAAAGCATGGTTTTGTAATCTTCTGGTGAACCAAGTCCATATATACAAGAAACACTGGCAACGATAATTACATCTCTTCTTTCAAATAGAGCAGATGTAGCAGAGTGTCGTAATTTATCAATTTCATCATTTATTGCGCTATCTTTTGAGATATATGTATCAGAATTTGGTATGTAGGCTTCAGGTTGGTAATAGTCATAATAACTTACAAAAAACTCAACTGCATTGTTAGGAAAAAATTCCTTAAATTCACTGCATAATTGAGCTGCTAAAGTCTTATTAGGTGCCATTATTAAAGTTGGTTTATTGACCTCTGCGATGATATTGGCCATAGTAAAAGTCTTACCGCTTCCGGTAACACCAAGTAATGTCTGATGAACATGTCCTTCTAGTAGTCCTTTAACCAAGGATTTTATTGCTTCAGGTTGATCACCGGCTGGTTTAAAATCTGATACTAAATCAAATTTATCTAGTTTCTCCAAGTTACCTCCTATTTACAAAAAACTGGCCGAAGCCAGTTTTGATAATCTCTATTTGTTAAAGTAATTAATAGCTTCTATCAACTGCAGATCATTATTAATATCTGGTAAAGCTGTATAATCAATTTTTTTATAATCTTCTTCTGTCATAAGCAGTTTTATGTCAGGAGTCAGTCCTTCTTTGCTTAAATCTCTTTCCTTTGGTGTTAGGTACCTTTGTGTAGTTAATTTAAGTGCTCCTCCTGTAGGTAACGGATATATACTTTGTACCACAGCCTTACCAAAAGTATTGTCACCTATCAAGGTTCCTGACTTATAGTCTTGAATTGCTCCAGCTAATACTTCTGAAGCACTGGCTGAATTTTCATTAACTAATACTACTAATGGTTTATTTAAATAAAGGCTGCTATCTACTACAAAAGGTATCAAATCTTTCTGGTTACGTCCTGTTTCATATAATACTACGCCACCAGGAGTGAAGTATCTAGCTATTTCAACTGCTTGGTCTAAAAGTCCTCCACCATTGTTTCTTAAATCTAATATTATGTTCTGCGGATCTCTTTCAAGTCCAGCTAACATATTTCTAAATTCCTTAGTTGTATTATCATTAAAAGTTGATATTTCAATATATAAAGTCTCTTCGTTTAAAAACTTGCTTGTTACCGAAGGTACTTGTATAACTTCTCTGGTGATTTCAAAATCCAGGTATTCATTATCTCTAAATATTACAAGGTTAACTTTAGAACCCTCTAGCCCCTTGACATTTGCAGCTACAGTTTCTGTGTCCATACCTTCAGCAGACTTACCATCAATTTCTATAATTATATCACCTGGTAATAGTCCTGCTTTTTCAGCTGGCGAGTCTGTAAACACCCTTATACCTTTTATGAGATTAGTTTCCTTATCCAATCCCAGTACCATTCCTATACCAGCATAAATTCCATTCAACTGTGTATTGAACTCTTTTATTTCTGCTTTAGTATAGTATATGGAATATGGGTCATTCAAAGAAGCAGCCATACCTCTTGAAATACCTTCTACTAATTCATTGTCATTGACCTTCATGTAGAAACGAGAACTGATTAACTGATATGTACTTATAGCTGTCAATAATTCCTTTGGCGTTTTTATTAGATTAGCCATTAATACAGTTGCTGTTATACCTATTAAAGCAAACACTACTACTATTACTTTCAGTATGATCTTGGCTATTTTTTTAAATTTATTCAATTTATTTCTTCTCCGCTAATTCAATATATTCCCAAGGATTAATTGTATTATTTTCAACATCTCCACTGAAAGTTAGCTGTAAATGCAGATGGTCTCCATCACTATTGCCTGTATTGCCAACAGTACCTAATGGGGTACCCTCTTCAATATATTGACCGACCTTTGCCTTCATAGTATGAAGATGAGCATATAAGGTATACACATTATCTCCATGATAAATCACAACCTTGTTTCCAAAGCCGTCACCTTCATCTAGAACTTTTACAACTATTCCAGTTTGCACTGCAAATACATTAGGATGGGCTCCTAAGGTATTTATATCAGTACCCTTATGTCTACCACTATAATGTTGGGAAACATTGAAATATCCATCAACTGGCCAGACATATGAACCATCACCTAAATAAGGTAAAACTGCTGTTTGTCCAACGCTTAGAAGTTGTTGATTGACAAGTTGGAACTCCATCTTATCCTTCAACAATTGTATTTGTAGATTTTCCAAAGTCTTTTGAAAAGTTTTTTCTAGTGTTAAATCAATATTCAAATCATCAGGGTTTCCCTGTTGTTTATTTTTAATAGTTTCCAATTCTTTTTCTATTTCTTCTTGGAATTTAATTGATTTAATAATCTCTTCTGCTAATTTTACTTGTTTGTCCTTAAGTTCATCCGCTTGTATACTATTTGATTTTAAGCTGATAAAACTTATTCCTAAACTGAAAATAAGAAGCAAAAATACGACACTCACTATTTTAATCTTACTCAAATAATTCTCCTATCTAATATAAGGTTCTGGATTTACATGAACCCCATTTATAATAACCTCTATATGCAAGTGAATACCTGAACTTTGTCCCGTATTACCCATTATACCTATAACTTGTCCACGACTCACAGTTTGTCCTACACTTACACTATCACTTGCTAGATGTGCATATAATGTTACCATCCCATTATTATGGTCAATGATTACAGCATTGCCATAACCTGAATAGCTTTTAGCCAAGATGACTTCGCCACCATCAGCAGCTACAATTTGTCTGCCACTAACTCCATAACCGCCAATATCGAAACCATTATGAGTTGGTCTACTTGGGGTCCTGAATCCAGAAACATTTGTAGTTGAAGACGGTATTGATGGAACTGGCCACTGTAAACGACCATTGCCTGTATAATTTCCTGTTACCGGTCTGTTTAATGCAGCAATTTCATTTAAAATCGCAATTCTGTCAGCTTCTTCTGCAGCAAGCTGTTTTCTAATACTTGCCATGCTAGCATCATAAGTTGCCTTGACAGCCTTCAGTTTTTGACCTTCTATTGCCATACTGTTTTTTTGCTCAATAGTTATTTGTTTATTATTTTCTATAGCTTTTTTTTGTTCTTCTAAACTTGCTTTTACGGCTTGAAGAGCATTGATTTTCTCAGCTTCTTTTTCTTTCATAATTCTATAATACTCATTATAGTTTATTACTTCAGTCAAATTGGTAGCATCTAAAACAACAGAAACATATTCAATGTCACCTTGCTCATACTTATTTCTTAAGTGCTCATAGAATTGAGACTTTTGTGCGTTATAATTATTTGTCACTACTTCAAATTCTTTTTCCTTGGCTAAAAGATCCTTTTCTAGTTCTAGAATTTCCTTTTCAGCTTTTGATATAGCTGCCTCAACAGCTTCAAGTTTAGCTATTACTTCAAATCTCTGATCTTCTAGTTTATCAAGTTCTTTTTTAAAATTAGCAATGTTTTGTTCAGTTTCTTTCTTTTCACTTGTTAAAGAAGCATTAATTTTGCTATTTGTAGTCAAGGTGAAAACTAATGACAGTAATAATACTGCTAAAAGTGCCTTTACTATTTTCTTCATGCAATTCTCCTTACTCATACATCCCTTATCTATATCTTAGATAAATATTCGGATCTACATATCCATTAAATATATCGCCTTTATTTGTAACCTGGAAATGCAGGTGATTACCTGTACTCCAGCCAGTACTGCCTACTCCACCTAAACTTTGTCCTTTTACAACAGCTTGTCCGGGAGCAACTGAACGTGAACTCATATGAGCATAAAGGGTCATAATTCCACTACCATGGTTAACTACTACAGTATTCCCGAATGAGCTTGAATAATATGATACTAAGACTACTCCGCTTTCGGCTGATACTATTGCCGCTCCACCACTTGCCCCTATATCAATACCTTTGTGGAATTCACTCCCACCAAAAATCGGACTTGATCTCCAGCCATAGTCACTTGTTATTCTATTTGAAGATGGTACAGGCCAAGAGAATATACCATTACCTGTATAAACTATATTCCCGCCTCCGGTGTTTACCATTGCATCTTGAATTTTCTTGTTAATAGCAGCTAATTCTGCTTGTTCTTTGGCTAATTCTGCTTTATATTTACTTGCTAGTGAGGCAAAGTATGCCTTCTGTGACGCTAGCTTTTGTTGTTCAATGCTTTGTTGCTTTTTCTGTGCTACAATATCAGCCTTTTTAATAGCTAATGTATCTTGGATTTGGATAAGTTCTTGTTTTTGCACCTCAAGTGCCTCTTTAGCTGCAACAATTTCCTTGATTTTTTCTTGTTCCTTTTCTTTAATGATTCTAAAATATTCATTATAATTTATGAAATCTGTTAAATCAGTAGAATCTAAAATTACAGCAGTGTAGTCTACTCCACCTTTTTCATAGTTGCTTCTTAAATTATCAAAAAATGCAGCTTTCTTTTTATTATATTCAATAGTTGCATTTTCTATTTCCGCTTCTTTCACTACTATATTGCCCTCAATAACCGTAATTTCTTGGTTAATTTGAACTAATTTTGCATCAATCTCACGTATTGTATTCTCGACAACATTAACCTGTGCCATAATTTTTTCAAGATTGCCATTTGCATCTGCAATGTTTTTCTTGAATTCCTCTATTTGTTTTTCAGCAGCTGCCTTTTCATCTGATAAGCCAGCTTGTACCATTGTAGATGGCGCTAGTATAATTACACTTAACACCAGGACTCCAAATAATATTCTAAATATTTTTTTCATAATGTTCCCCCCTTTATCTTGAAATATTAAACTTCAAGATATTTGCGCAGTGATATGTAACTACCTACCGCACCAACTAATATGCCAGATAAAAGCAATCCGGCTATTATCAGCGTTATTTGACCACTTTGGAAACTCAAATTTAAAAATTCTACGTTTTGTGCCCAGTCCATTAAAAACTTATAGGCTACAAATAGAATTACCGAAGATACAAATGCACCTAAAAAGCCCAGCAACATTCCTGAAGCAAGGAATGGTCCTTGAATAAAGCTGTTGGATGAACCAACATACTTCATAACTTGTATTTCTTTTCTTTTTGCATATAGAGCTAGTTTAATTGTTGTAGATATAAGGAATACTGCTATTAAAAATAATATGCCTACAGCCACTACACCACCAACTCTGACTGCATTAACTATACTAGTTAACCTATCAGCTAGATCCTTGGCATAATCCACCTTATATACCCCTTCAATGGTTTTTGCTACGGTACTTATACCTTCAAGCTTTGTATTGTCTGTACCTGTTATGATGAAAGTATGAGGCATAGGATTTTCATTGCCTAGAATTGCCTGCAAGCCAGATTCACCGCCTTGTTTATCTATCATTTCCTTTAAAGCCTCATCCTTTGATTTATATTGTAAAGTATCTACTCCATCAATTTCTTTTAGTTTGTTTTCAACAGCCTTAGCCTGTTCTTGTGTATATGTCGTGTCAACGAAGACTGATAATTGAGTCTTGTCACTTTGATTTTCTATAAACATACCAGCATTTACAATAAATACAACAAATGATCCCACAATTAACAATGATATTGCTACTGTTAATATTGTAGAAAAACTCATAACCTTATTTCTAGCCATATTTTTTAAAGCTTGTTTTAAAAAATAACCTATTTGTTTAAGATTCATAGGTATATCTTCCTCCCTCTTGGTCCCTTGTTATTTGACCCTTCTTGAGTTCTATTACTCTTTTTGCCAATTGGTCAACAATAAATCTATCGTGTGTAGCCATGATTATTGTTGTGCCTACACTGTTTATTTCTTTAAATATATCCATTATCTCAACAGCCGTACTTGGGTCAACGTTACCTGATGGCTCATCTGCCAAAAGTATTTTCGGTGAATTGATTATAGCCCTTCCTATGGCAATTCTTTGTTGTTCTCCACCGGAAAGTTGTTGAGGATAATGTTCTTGTCTATGTTGCATGCCTACCTTTTTTAAAATCTTAGGCACTCTATCCATTATATCTTTTTTGGCATAGCCTAATACTTCCATGGCATAAGCTATATTCTCATAGGCGGTTCTATCCTCTAATAATCTGAAATCCTGGAATACTACCCCTATATTTTTCCTTAATATATTTAACTCTTTAGTTTTTAATAAGGAAATATTCTTATTCCCCACATATATCTTACCTGAAGTTGGTTTTTCTTCTCTAAATAACAATTTAAGAAATGTTGACTTACCAGCACCACTAGCCCCGACAAGAAATACAAATTCCCCTTTATGTATATTAGTAGATACATGATCTAAACCAATAGTCTTGTTTCCGTATACCTTTGTTACATTTTCTAAACGAACAATTGCTGGTTGATTCATTACCTGCCCCTTTAATCTATTTTCTTTTTATTACAATATTAACTTTATTAATTATTTCAGTTGATGTTAATTTGAATTTCTCCAATAACTCATCTGGTGAGCCAGATTCTCCAAATACATCCATAACGCCTACCATCTCCAAAGGAGCTGGATAATTACAACATAGAACCTCAGATACTGCAGAGCCAAGTCCTCCATAAATGTTGTGTTCTTCTACAGTAACCACACATTTGGTCTTTTTAACTGATTGTATAACTGTTTTTGCATCCAAAGGTTTTATGGTTGAAGCATTTATAACTTCTGCCATAATACCATTTTGCGCTAATTTTTCTGCAGCTTCAAGAGCTTTTGATACCATGATACCACAAGCTATAATTGATACATCTGTACCTTCTCTCAAAATACTGAATTTTCCTATTTCAAATTCATAGGAATCGTCATATATTACAGGAACCTTTGATCTACCTAGTCTGACATAGACAGGCCCATTATATTCTACAATCTTTTTAATTACTTTTTCAGTTTCAACACCATCTGCTGGTACTATCACAGTCATGTTCGGAACACTTCTCATTAAGCTAATATCTTCAATGGCTGCATGACTGCCTCCATCTTCTCCTACTGTGACACCTGAGTGAGTGGCAACTATCTTAACATTTAGTTTAGGATAGGCAATTGAATTTCTTATTATTTCAAAAGCTCTTCCGGTTGCAAACATAGCAAATGTACTCGCAAAAGGTATCTTGCCTGTGGTTGCTATACCAGCGGCTATACCCATAAGGTTTTGTTCTGCTATTCCTACATTGATAAAATGATTCGGTTTTACTTTTTGAAAATCTGCTGTTTTTGTGGATTTTGATAAATCCGCATCTAATACAATTATATCATCATTAATCATTCCTAGTTCTTTTAGAGCCTTTCCATAGGCGTCTCTAGTTGCTATTTGATCCATTATATCCCCCTATTTCAATTCTTCTAAGGCTAGTTCTACTTGTTCCTGATTAGGTGCTGAGCCATGCCATTCTGCTCTATCTTCCATAAAGGATACACCTTTACCCTTGATTGTTTTTGCTAATATGAGGGTAGGTCTGCCTTTGACAGTCTTTGCCTCATCTAAGGCACTGACAATCTCTTCCATATTATGTCCATCAATACTAATTACATGAAATCCGAAGGCATGCCATTTATTTGCCAATGAGCCTAGACACATAACCTCAGAACATTTCCCATCAATTTGCAATCCATTATTGTCTAAAATGGCCACAAGATTATCCAGGTTATAGTGAGCAGCAGCCATTGCTGCTTCCCAGATTATACCTTCCTGACATTCTCCATCACCGAGTAAAGCATACACCCTATTGGACTTATTGTACAATTTGAAACTCAAAGCCATTCCTACCGCGGTAGAAAAACCTTGACCAAGTGAACCTGTAGACATTTCAACCCCAGGAACTTTTCTCATATCAGGGTGTCCTTGCAATATACTGCCAGTCTTCCTTAATGTTTTTAAAATACCAATATCAAAGTAACCTTTTAGAGCCAGCACACTATATAGTAAAGGTGCTGCATGTCCCTTTGACAAAATAAACCGATCCCTTTCTTCCCAATCTGGTCTAGAAGGGTCAATCTTCATTTCCTTATAATAGAGAGCCGCAATTATATCAGCTCCAGATAATGATCCTCCAGGATGTCCTGACTTGGCTTCTCCTAGCATTTTAATTATTTCTCTTCTTATCTCTTTAGCTTTTTTATCAATTAATTTATTATCCATGTATCTCCCAACCTAATTGTGTATAAAATCCCTTTTAGTATTATACCAAAAGTATTTAGATTAATCAAACTCCTACTGTTCTAGTTCCTTATAGACAATTTGCAGCTTATCAAGTAATTCTGCATCACCATACTTCGAATATTTTTCTATCAAGCTATTTAATAGTTCTAGATACTTTTCATTATTTTTTATCTCCTTATATAGCAAGGCTAATTCAAAACCAATAGTAATTTTATTTCCGTTGCTACCGCTTGTGTTGATAATCGGTATTATTCTTTCTTCAATTTCTTGTATCAGTTTCTTAATATTCCCCCCAAATAATGATTTTTCTTTCTTTACTAGTTTTATTTTTTCTAATACTGCCTCAAATAGTTCACCTGAAATATCATGATTTACTATTTCTTTAAATTCTTTTAAGGCTTTTCTTTTTTCACCTAAAGCATTTAATGCCTTGCCATAATAAAGTTTACCTATATAACTTTCGTCATTCAAGGATAAAAGTTCAGCAAGGATTTTTTTGGCATTCTTGTATTCATTTCTGTTTGTAAATTCTTTTCCATAAAGCAGCAAACCTTGTTGGTAGCAATCACTAACATAATCTTCCTTTTTGCCTACAAAGTAGCTTTTGAACTGGGCACAACTACTCTCTAAATCTGTAATACTATCATTTACCAAGTTTATTTCTAGGATTCTCAAGTAATTATAGGCTGATTCAATCTTATAATCAGATGTTTCCACATCGCCGTAATATTTTATTATTTTTTTTCTTAGCTGTTCTTCTTCCTTTATCTTGCCAGACTCCATTAATTTATCTGCAGCAAGATTTAATGATTCAAAAATATTCAACTTAGAATCATTTGAAAGTTTTTTGAAGTTATCAAGTGCCTTACTAAGAATATCCAAGTATAGTGGCATATCCTTGTCAGTTAGTTCTGCCATCACTTTTGAACAACCATTAATAGTAGTTTCAATCATTCTATTATCTTTATTTGTTCCAAAATTACTAATAATATCCTTATATACCATATAGCCCTTCTCTTTATCAATATCATAGAGCAGACAGCCTTTAGTCAACGAGGTTTCTAAGCGAGCTAATTCTTGTGTTTCCAAATTAAGAATTTTATCAAGATATTCAATAGCTTTTTCATTTCTTTTTAAGTTTGCAAGAAGCACACTTAAAGTTTTATATAACTTGTTTTTTTCTTCATCTGAAATATTTTTATCCTCGGTCTTTTGTAGATATTCCTCATATCCACCAATTGCCAGGTCAATATTGCCTAGTTTTTCATTACATTTAGCAATTAAAAGTTCTTTAGCTGCATCAACATCAGAATCTAGTTTTCCTTCAATTTCCATGATTAAAACTCTCGCTGCGAAAAATTCTCCTTTTTTATAAAGTATTTCCCCTTGTTTGATAATACTTTCTTGTAAACTTTTTTCTAGTTTCTTATATTTATTTAGCCCATATTCATCTGTTAATTTTTTATAACTTGCCATTGCACCATCATCATCACCAAGATCAAACATATAATCTGCAATTTCTTTTAATGCAAGCCCTGTTCTAATACGCACATCAGTATTTGTATTATCAGAATATTTATCAATTATTCTTTTTAGTTGTATACTACCTTTAGCTCTAGCGTCTGTATTCATATATTGTTCTTTGGCTAATTCTAGCATATCAAGAAGATTTAATTCAATTTCCTTATCAGTTTCATATTTATATTTCTCATAGCTGCTTTCCACTAATTCAAGTGCATCTCCAATACTACAATTATTAATATATGCTTTAACGAGAAT